>JAWKUA010000008.1:60000-294067 GCA_041398785.1 Planctomycetaceae bacterium
CACACATCAATGTGCTCCGACAGCTTGTAAGCGTGTGGTTTCAGGTACTTTTAACTCCCCTGGAAGGGGTGCTTTTCATCTTTCGCTCGCGCTACTTTTCACTATCGGTCGTCAGTGAGTACTTAGCCTTAGGAGATGGGCCTCCTGGATTCAGACCGGGTTTCACGTGACCGGCCCTACTCGGGGAACCTCACGAAGTCTGGCCAGCTTTCAAATACGGGACTATCACCCTCTGTGGTTCCGCATTCCATCGGATTCCTCTAGCCGCCAGATTTGTAACTTCATATGTGAGCCCCACAACCCCGCCGAACAAGCCGGCGGTTTAGGCTTAATTCCTTTTCGCTCGCCGCTACTGGGGAAGTCGCTGTTGCTTTCCTTTCCTGTGGGTACTTAGATGTTTCAGTTCCCCACGTTCGCCCCACACACCTATGTATTCAGTGTGCGGTAATTCAGGGATCCCGGGATCAACGCTCGTTTGACAGCTCCCCCGGGCTTTTCGCAGCCTTCCACGCCCTTCATCGCCAACTGACGCCAAGACATCCCCCACACGCCCTTATGTGCTTGGCCACAAAGATTCACGGCCAGTCGGCCATTAAATCGGCAAGCACAATAACGATATCGCTCTACGCTCAAGCAAGGTCGCCCTTGCTTCGAAAACGCAATTCAGATGCCACTTAGACTTTTTCGAATTGTCAAAGATCGTTGCCGCGAAACGAGTTAGGCCCGAAATCGCGAGCGGGGTACTGTATCGGCGCCCATGCGAGCCGTCAACAGAGTGAATCTCTTTTTTTGACAAGATTCAGGTCATTGGAGACGATCGGGATCGAACCGACAACCTCCGCCTTGCAAGGGCGGCGCTCTCCCAGTTGAGCTACGTCCCCGAGTGGAAATGTGGCGTTTGAGACCGTCAATCGCAGCACCGTGCTCAAACTCACAGTGGACGTGGGAGGACTCGAACCTCCGACCTCAGCTTTATCAGAGCTGCGATCTAACCAACTGATCTACACGTCCGCTATCGTTCCAAACTGGCGGGCCGGGCATTCTGCCAAGGTACAACCATCATGTCCAGTCCGACACGTTGTTCCCACCGAATTACCGAATTCCAAGAAGTGATTGCGGCGACCGGCGAATACCGTGACGCAGCAGAACCCCGAAAGGTTCACACCTGCACGCGAGTCTGACGATGGCGTATCCGATGCCTGTGAAGTGACGGTGCAAACGGGAATCAGCTACACGACGCCGGGAGGGCGTTTCGCTATGATCAGGCGGCGCCCGGTTGCCGCCGAGTGGTCTCGCCTTGAACCGACGTGAGCCAATACCATCCGCCTGCTCGTTGACAGATTCTGAAATGCAGCGCAACACGGAGTCGAAATGAAAGACCCCCGCATCAATCTCCGTTCTCCGGCCGTAGCGGCCGTGCTGGCATTTCTGATTCCCGGAGCCGGCCACCTTTATCAGCAGCGGAATCTGAAAGCCGGCATCTTTGCAGTCTGCATCCTGGGCACGTTCTTCGGCGGAATGATCCTGGGTGATTGGCAGCCGGTTTACAGTCAGGTCATCCAGCCATCTGACAGCCTGGCATCTGCTCAAATGCAGCAGAATCCGCCGCGGACGAACTGGTCGATCGGTTACGCGGCACAGGTTCTGGTAGGGCTTCCCCGCTTCCGGCACTGGTTCAACAGGAACGATTCCGCCAGGGGAGAAGGTCCGGCGGGCGTTCTGAAAGAGGCCATCGAGAGCGACTTTCAGGGAGTCGTGCAGGAACGCGGAACGGACGGAGACGCGATGCAACAACCCGTCTCCGGACGCATCCGCCTTCAGTCTGGCGGCGGAGAGATGGTCGTCGGCAGTTTCGAGGGGAAGACCCACAACGGCCAGTCGCTGAGTCTGGACTTCCAGTGCAACATCAACCTGGGCCGTCCGGTCTTCGGTTCGCCGCGGCGACTGGTGGCCTGCAAGATTCTCGACGACCCAGACACTCAGAGCATCAGGAGCATTCGGGGCAGCATTGAACGACCATTCCTGGACTGGTACCAGGCACCGCGCGACGACGCGGAGCTTGACCGACTGCACGGAAAACTCAGTCAGAAGTTCGACCTTGCGCTCGTGTTCACATGGATCGCGGGGCTGCTGAACCTGATGGCGGTGTGGGACGCGTTCGACGGTCCTGCGTATGGATACGGCGACGAAGAACCAGACGCTCCCGACAACAAGAATTCCGATAAGAAGTCCTGAACGATGTCGGCAGCGGTCCGGAAACCGGCGGGTTTGGAGGCTGTCAATTCCGAGGTTGCAGGCAACATCGATTCCCGTTTCAATAACCGGATTGCCGGAAGTTCCGCGTTGTTCGTCAACGGATCCACTAACGACCGCCGACAGGAATTGGTGGAGCAGCAGATGCCGACAATCTTCTATGCCGTCCCGCTCTCACTGGCAGTCAGCATGGCCTACTGCGCCAGCCGCTACGAACTGCCGGAACGCATCTTTCGGTCTGCGGCGGCGATGTTCGTAAAGATTCTGCTGGGGCTGCTGGTACTGTACGGTGTCTTGTGGTTCTTTTCGTCGTAATCTGCGTCCCGAAGAACGGCTGAACTGTCTGCCCGCGAAGAAAGCAATGTGGCGGTCGAAGCTCCGGAGTTCGCCGGTGCAACGCCAACGCGGCAATCTTCACTCCGGCCCGGGACGTGACCTACCGGCCGAGGTCCAGGCGGAATCCGTCGGAAACATCGCGACCGCTGTTGACGATGGCGGTCAGTGTTTCCGTTTTTCCCGGCCGGACATTCATCAGGCGAGTTGTGCTGCCAGTGGGGTGACATGCTGCCTGGCTGGCCTGCATTGCTTCAGTTTCCATTTCCGCAAGCCACTGACGCAGTTCGCTGACATATTCGTTGGCAAGGTCGCTCTTCACGAGTTCACGAAGGAAGCCAGCGGCGCCTTCGTCGGAAAGTTCGGCGTCTTCTGCAGTGGGAAAACGCTTTGCCGGGTCCGGGTGGAGCAACCTTCGCAGGAGCACAATGAGCAGTTCGCTGAATGCAAATTCATCGACGGGAAGCATTCCCGGCAACCGGTCCAGCAGCGTGTTTTTCGCAGCCATCAGTTCACTGTACTTCAGGCCGGCGAACGGTTTCGAGCCGGTCAGCATTTCAACCAGCATATATCCCAGACTGGCGAGGTCAGACTGCGGCGTGGCCCGATAGCCCGCCAGCACTTCGGGAGCCGCGTATTCCAGCGTACACGGCTGTCCTTCCGGAGGCCGCCCTTCCCAGAAGGCCGATCCGATATCGATAATCTTCACCTGGCCGGACCGCTTCACCATGACGTTCGATGGCTTCAGGTCACAGTGAATGATCCCTTCACGATGGAGGGCGGAGACGCCGCCAAGGCATTCCCTGAGAATCGCAATGGCCATCCCCGGCTTTAGTCGGCAGTCGACTTCTCCGGAGGTCACGATCCGCTCATTGATGCTCGCCCAGCGGGATTCCGTGACTGACTCCTGAACGATATTCAGCGTATCGCGCCGCAGAATGTGCAGCAGGTCGAACCCGTCGACCCACTCCATTTCCATGTAGTAGATGCCCTGATCCCGGATAAACGTATGCACGTCGACGAGATGGTCGTCCTGAATGCGCGCGGCCATGGAAGAGACTTCCGTCAGCCTCAGCATTTCCGCGTCGTATTCCTGAACGGTGCGAAATCGTTTCGGAGAAAAGAACTTCAGCGCCACGGGAAGTCGAAAACTGCCCGCGCCGCGGCGTTCGGCAAGGACCACGGTCCCCTGCCCTCCGGCACCCAGGACCTTGAGAAACGGTCGGGCGGTCTGCCAACCAATGCTGCCCTGCCGCAGAAACGCATCAAACGAACTTTGTCGTTTGGCAATGTCGCTGGCTGGGCTGGTATCGTCTGAGCTACCGGGAGACTTGTTCACGGGAAGTTGGCTCGTGTGATAACGGCAGACACCTTACGGATCGGTGTCTGAACTCTGGCAAGTTTACGGCATTCCAACCCTCTGGCTACATGAGAGTTACGACATCTCAAAATCAGGTGACAAGTTCGTCCCTGAATTCACTTTAGGACGTTCTCTCGATTGGCAACTGCTCGGTTGAAGCCCAGGATTCCCGGAAATTCGCTGGCCCGCGAATTTCTTCGCCCGAGATGCTGCCAGGCCGGCGAAAAGCGCAAGACGTGCTTGCGACGGAGAGCCGCGGAGAGTACAGAGCGCCCGCAAAATCGAGTTCGTTAACGCCATCGGCATTCCGCAACATCATGTCCGTTTTGATCCAACTTATTGACGCCGAAAAGAGTTACGGGGACCAGCGACTTCTGGACGGAGCAAGCGTGACGCTTCACGAGGACGTGAAAGTCGGCTTCATCGGTCGCAACGGAGCGGGAAAATCGACGCTGCTGCGCGTGCTTCTTGGCGATGAGGAACTGGACAGCGGGGAGGTTATCCGCGGATCGAACCTGCGAGTTGGCTACCTTCGACAGCACGACCCTTTCCAGCCGGGCGAATCGGCACTCGATTTCCTGATGCGGGACAGTGGGCAGCCCGACTGGAAATGCGGCGAAGTCGCAGGGCAGTTTGAACTGAAGGGTGACTACCTGAACGGTCCGGTCAGGGATCTGTCAGGAGGCTGGCAGACTCGTGTCAAGCTGGCGGCCCTGTTGCTGCACGATCCCAACCTGCTGATGCTGGACGAACCGACCAACTTTCTGGACCTGAGAACACAGATCCTGCTGGAACACTTCCTGAAAACGTTTCCGGCCGCCTGCCTGATTGTGTCACACGATCGAGCATTTCTGACGGAGACCTGCGAACAGACACTGGATATCTCAAGGGGAAAACTGACGCTCTACCCCGGAAAAGTCGGGCCGTACCTGGCAAAGCTGGACGAAGACCGGTTGGTCGCCGAGCGTACCAACGCGTCCGTGATCGCCAAACAGAAGCAGTTGCAGAGGTTCATCGACAAGAACCGGGCTCGGGCGACGTCTGCCAGCCAGGCTCGTTCCAAGCAGAAACAACTCGATCGGCTGCAGACTGTCGAAATCGAAGTCGACCTGCCGACCGCCCGCATCAAGGCTCCCGTTGTGGAGCCGCGTCAGGGGCCGGCCGTCCGCTGCATCGACCTGGCCATCGGATACCCGGACCATGTCGTGGCCCGCAACATCGATCTGGAAGTCGAACATCAGCAGCGCGCGGCGATTGTCGGCGACAACGGACAGGGAAAGACCACGCTGCTGCGTACGCTGGTGGATTCTCTGAAGCCGATCGAAGGCAAGGTTAAGTGGGGCTACGGCTGCGAAGTCGGCACATACGCTCAGCACGTTTACACGACGCTGCCACAGGATCAAACCGTTCTTGAATATCTTGAGTACCAGGCAAAGCCCGGCACAACAACTCAGGATTGCCTGAAGGTAGCCGGTTCGCTCCTGTTTCGCGGTGCTCACACCAGGAAACCGATCAGGGTCTTGTCGGGCGGCGAACGTGCTCGACTGTGCATGGCCGGCCTGCTGCTGGGAACGTACAACGTCCTGATTCTGGACGAACCCGGCAACCACCTGGACGTCGAAACCGTGGAATCTCTGGCGGAAGCATTGCTGGAATACGAAGGCACCGTGCTGTTTACCAGCCACGACCGCCACTTTGTCGGTCGCATCGCCACAAATGTCATCGAAGTTCGGGACGGGCGAGCCCGCAACTACGGAGGCAACTACGACGCGTATCTCTATTCCGTGAACAAGGAGATCGAGGAAGGTGAGCGCGAACGGGCCGCTCAAAACCGGATGGCCGCTCCTCCGCCCGAAAAGTCCCGCAAGGCGGCGACCGCTCTTTCCGGCAAGGAACAGTTCAACGCACGAAAGACGCTTCGGAATCTGGAAAAAACCATCGCCCGGCTGGACGGCGAAAAGAAGGAGCTGAACGCGCGCATGCTGACGACCTCCGACGCCGACAAGGCCATGGATCTGCACAACCAGATCAACGCGATCCAGGTGGAACTCAGCGACGCCGAAGAAAAATGGTGCGCCCTGCAGGAAGAACTGGGGGAATGGTGATGTCCGGCGACTCGCAGGCTTCCGGAGACACGGCCCACTCAGAGGACATGCGGGTAACCGGTGAGGCGGCGGTGGCTGTAAGGCTGGGCCAACTGTGCCGACTGCGGTTCATCGGCCGGGATCGCGCGAAATTCCTGCACAACTTCTGCACGAACAACATCACAGCTCTGCCGGCCGGGCGCGCTGCGAAGCATTCTTTGTCGACATCAAGGCGCACGTGCTGGCACACGGATATGTGCTGGCCGGCGACCGCTTTCACGATGTCTGGATGCTGCCGGGTGACGAGGCTGCTCTCCGGAACCACCTCGAACGCTACATCATCACGGAGGATGTTGTCGTCGAGTCGCTGACGCAAGGTCGGGCATCATTCGCAGTGCCTGGGTACGACCACGCCGGGATCGTCTGGCGCGATGACGTTGAACCGCTGATGTGGCGCACCGCAGACGATTTCGACGACGCAACTCTAATGTTTGCGGAATGGGACGGCGTTCCCGTCTGCCTTGTTTCTGTGGGGGAATCCGAAGCCAACAGGATGTGGAAAATGCTGACCTCCGGCACGCGGCAAGCCACGGACGATGTTTTCGAATCGCTCAGAATTCGCGAGCGATTCCCGATCATCGGGCGGGATCTTTTCGACTCACATCTCGCTCCGGAAGCGGGACGCAACACGACTGCGATTTCGTACACCAAGGGCTGTTATCTCGGCCAGGAACCGGTTGCCCGGATCGACGCAATGGGGCATGTGAACCGCCAACTGACGCGATTTCGCATCGGTGAACGTCTAAACCAGGTCGAGCCGGCAAATGCCGCGGAAGTGACGTCCGAAGGCATCGACAGCGAGGGTCGCCGTATCGGACTTGCCGTGATCCGACTGGCCGGGATCGTCGACGGCAAATCCCCGGTCCGCGTCGGCAACACGGTGTTCGAGGCGGAAGTGTTCTGACACTGGATACTTTGCGGAAGTGCCCGTCGGCCGCCCGATTCTCGCTCTTCCGGCCAGCGGTAGAAAGCGGCCACGCTAAAGGCCGCTCGGCAGTTGCGTCGATGACACATCACAGACGTGTGCCGGTTCGCGTTCCGAAAAACCGGCGGAATCTGCCGGATTACGAAGGCGTTCTGAATGTCGAATACGGCAAAGTCCGAACAAATGAAGCTCGGCTTTCTGGCCGCGCTGGAGGTCGACGGACGCGGCTATGTGGGTGGTCTGCTGGTGACCAACCACAACGGTCGCCCGCTCGAGTTCCAGTGTACGACGCCGGTGAAGCCGGATCGCACTCAGGAAATCCTGTACGGAAAGACACTTCGTCCGTGGCTGCTGGGAGAATTGATCGGCAAAACGCTGCTGGAGCGCGTTTCCATCAAGCCCGAACTGGTCTTGACCGGCGACGCAGATTTTCTGGAACTGCGAAACCACACGGCGATTCCGGTGGCGTGTACGGACGACTCAAGCGCGGGTCCGCATGAGTCCGCACCGCAGCTGGGCGGTCGTCGGTTACGGTTCCACGAATCTCACCAGGCCGACGCCGACTTCATTCGCGATCGTTCCAGGCTGCTGCCGGGCCAGGCGGATCTGGTGGAACCGCTCGAACGGGTCCGCGATGCGCTGAACGAAACGGTCCGGACGGTGATGGCGCGATGAAGGCGACACCGGAGTGTTTCACCATCGATCTGTGCTCGGCGGTGGAAACTGTGCAGGCGGGATTCAATCCGGCCATCCGGCGCGCCGTGCAGATCGGCACGGTGTCGGTTCCGCTGGACCGCAGGCCGGAATTTGTGCCGTCGTGGAAACCGCGTCGCATTCCGATGAAGTGCATCGGGCTGACGCTTCCTGAAGGTCTGGAGTTCCAGCCGCCGGAACACAAACACGAAACGCATTCCGACGGCGTTGAATTGAAAAAGATCGCTCCGCCGAAACCTGACACGGAATCACCCGCTGGCGAAGCCGACCGTCCGAAACGCACTCGCATCAAACCCCCGGCCGACGCGCTGTCACTGCAGGACCGGTTGTTCTATCTGCTGCAGCCTCCACTGGAAACGTGGCTGGCCGGGCAGGAACTGATCATGCCGTTCGAGCCTTTTCCGTATCAGTACGAAGGTATCGCGTGGCTGTTTGCGAGTCACTCGGCGCTGCTGGCCGACGAAATGGGGCTGGGCAAGACCATGCAGACGATCACCGGCATCCGCCTGCTTCTGCGAAGCGG
Source organism: Planctomycetaceae bacterium (assembly GCA_041398785.1). Lineage (NCBI taxonomy): Bacteria > Pseudomonadati > Planctomycetota > Planctomycetia > Planctomycetales > Planctomycetaceae > Planctomycetaceae bacterium. The sequence goes on from JAWKUA010000008.1 coordinate 68,253, forward strand.
CCAGGTTCGCCGAATTCTGCTGATCTGTCCTAAGCCCCTGATCCCGAACTGGCAGCGGGAATTCCGCACTTGGGCCGAAGAACTTCCGGTCGTCACGATCGAAGGCAACGGTGCTCGCCGGCGCATGCTGTGGACAATGCCCGGCGTTCCGATCCTGATTACCAACTACGAATCGATGACGCGCGATCTGTCGGAAATCCCGGAGGACGAACAGCCGAAGTTCGATCTGCTGGTGCTGGATGAAGCACAGCGGATCAAGAACCGCGACTCGCGAACGGCGTGCATCGCGCGCGGCATCAACCGTCGCCGAAGCTGGGCTCTGACAGGAACACCGATCGAAAACCGTCCGGAGGAGCTTTCGTCGCTGTTCGAGTTCATGGAAGTGATTCCTGCGCGAGGCGCGCCGGATCTGCGACAGCTTTCGAAGCTGGCGGACAAGTACATTCTGCGGCGCACCAAGGATCTGGTGATGTCCGACATGCCTCCGCGCATCGACCGCGACGCCGAATTGCCGCTGACGGACGCTCAGCAGTACGCCTACGAAACCGCCGAAAAGGAAGGCGTCGTTCAGCTCAACGAAATGGGCGATTCCATCAGTGTGCAGCATGTGTTTGAACTGGTCATGCGGCTGAAACAGATTACCAACTACGATCCCCTGACCGGCGAAAGCGCGAAGCTGGAACGGCTGGTGGCGGACATGGAAGAAATCGCGGCCAGCGGCGGCAAGGCGATCTTGTTCAGCCAGTGGACGAAGACGATTGACTGGCTGGAACCGCGGCTAAAACCATTCAACCCGCTGATCTACCACGGCGGCGTTCCCACAAAGAAGCGTGAACCGATTCTCACTCGGTTCAAGGAAGACCCGGACGCTCACATTCTGCTGATGAGCTACGGCACAGGAGCCGTCGGACTGAATCTGCAGTTTGCGGGCTACGTGTTTCTGTACGACCGCTGGTGGAATCCGGCGATCGAGGACCAGGCCATCAATCGAGCTCACCGGATCGGCGTGAAGAACCCGGTCATCGTGACCCGGTTCATCAGCGTGAACACGATCGAAGAACGGATCGACCGCGTCCTCCGCGAGAAGCGTGAGCTGTTCAACGCGGTGCTGGGCGACGGTGACAACGAGGACGTGTCGCTGAGCATGAACGCGTCGGAAATCTTCGGCCTGTTTGACCTGAAGGCGCGAACGGCAAAGGGTGCAAAATCCATCGGACCCGCAAGACCCGACGCCGCCTGAACGCCGGTTTCTCTCTCTCCCGCGACGAACGATGCCGCCGCCAGGCGTCCGGCGGTTGCCGTCAGCCAGGCGCAAACTTCTTCCGGAGAACGCTTTGCGAAAGCAACCTCGGGTCGCAGCAATGATCCGGGTTGATCGCCGCAGACGCGTTGTGTGCCCGGCACGCGTGACGCGCGACCTGCATGATCGTCACCACTCATCCGGTCGCCGCAGCTTCGCCGGAAACCCCGACTGTGAGCAACAAACAGTTCAGTGGCGGCTTTCCGCATCGATGTAGGGTTCGCGTGATGCTTCAGTGCAATCCTCGTCGGCGTGACGCGCCGATTCTGCCATGCATCATGCGCCTGAGGTCCGAAGCCGCCATCGCCACAGCCGGCGTCAGCCATGACTGTCATCTATTCGCAACTCGAGTTCGACACGCCGCCCGTGCGTCACTCGGCGAGATCCGAGGCAGCGGTTGTGCCGGTCGTCAATGATCCGACGGAACGCCTGCAGCGGGTTCCGGCGACAGCGTTGCCGAAGCGTCCGGCAGACCCCGCCAGCGCCGAGCGAGACGATTTCACCTACGACTCAGCGGGAATTCAGATCTCTTCGTGTCTGGAATCCGGCGTGCCGCTACCGACCAGAGTCAGGCAACTGTCAAGAACCGACGTTCTGTTGCTGACCGACCGGCCGCTGCGTTTTGGGACCCGACTGCGTCTGGCGATGTACGTGGATCTGCTGGCGTCGGCATCCAATGCGGGCGTTGTGCACTGGTGTCGCCCCGGAACGGACGGGTGGGAGTTGGGCGCTTTCCTGACATCGCCTCTGGCCGACCACCTGCTGCTGCGCGCGCGCGGGGGGCTTCGAAACCAGATCCGCTACGAAACGAACTGGCGAGCGTGGGTCCGCTGGGAAGGAACGGAGGTGCGGCGGCCGGTCCAGATTCTGGATTACTCGGTCAGCGGACTTCGTCTGAGCTGCGATGGCACTGTGACCGGCGAACAGATGTTCTGGCTGTATCAAAACTCGGCACCGTCGTCCGGACCGCTTCTGGAAGGGCGCGTGAAGTGGTTTCTGGAGCACCAGCACAAGACCATCGTCGGCTGCTACGTCAGTAACGAGCGTGCTCGGTGCCTGCCAAGGACGTTCAACCAGGGCGCCAGGCTGCACGTCGAAATCCCGGACATCGGCGCTTCCGGAGCCCTGGATCCGCTGATGCCAATCGCGACGGACGATTCCGTCGACAACCGAACGGCGTGATGAGTCACGTCCGGCGGCACTCGCACGGCACTTTCCCCGGCGGATTCCAACCCAGGGTGTGGCCGGAGATTGCGATTTCCAGCGATCGAACCTAGGCTGGGCGGAATTCGTGTTCCGTTCCTGATCGGTCGTTCCGGAGTCCTGTTTCGATGCGTTTTTCCCGCTCTTCTGATCCTTCACGTCCGCCGATCCTGTTTGTCCTGCCTCGACTGGGACTTCTTGCCGTCGTCGGTGGCTGCCTGTCTTTGGCGGGCTGCACGGACGCGGATTCCCCGGATTCCGGCACCACATCCGCATCCGGTTCCGCCGCGCCAAAGCCGGCGGCAGCGAAGCCGGACGATGCCGCCGCTGTTAAGGCACTCGAAGAAGCCGGCTTTGCGCTCGTCAAAGACAGCAGCGGAAGCGTCGTTGAGGCGTCCAAAGCCAGCGACGAACCGATTGCCGGCCACCTGTCCAATCTGGAAGGACTGCCCAGCCTGCGGTCTCTGCTGCTGAAGGGACCCGGAGTCGGCGATGATGGTCTGGCGGTGTTGGAGAAGCTTCCAAATCTGCAGCGCCTGGACCTGTCGGAATCCGCCATTTCGGATGCAACGATGCCCATCATCAGCAGGATTGCCGGCCTGCAGGTTCTGGCGCTGCGGCGAGCCGGCATTTCCAACGATTCGCTCTCGGCAATCAGCGGTCTGAAAAAGCTGCGGGCACTCGACCTGCGAAACAGCAATATCGGCGACGGTGGAATGGACCACGTTGCAGCTATCGGAACCCTGGTCGACCTGCAACTCGAAAAGTCAAAAGTCACCGACAGCGGCGTGGCGAAGCTGGCTTCATTGCCCCTGAAATCACTCAATCTGAACGCGCAAACGTCACTCACGAATGCCACGCTGGAAATCCTGGGAAAGATGCCGACGCTGGAGTCCATTCAGCTTGATTCGACGCGGATCAGCGACGATGGCATGGTCCATGTCGCGAACCTGACCAACCTTCGCCGGCTGCGGATCCGGTCTACCGACATCACTGGTGTCGGGTTGCAGCACATCTCCGAACTGAAAGAGCTGGAGCGTCTGGAACTGCGGGATTCTTCTGTCGATGACGACGGCATCGCAGTCATCGTCGCGCTTCCGAAAGTCGAGTTCCTCGATATCAGCGAATGCCGGGTCGTGTCAAAAGACGGCCTGAAGAAGCTTGGCGGCATGACCGGCCTGAAACATCTGGGGCTTTGGGAAACTCGCACAGACGATGGCGTCATGGAATCGCTGGCAGGTCTGAAAGACCTCGCCGAACTCGACCTGAAGGCAACCGCCATCACCAACGCCAGCGCCGCCGTGATTGCCGGGTTCTCAAAGCTCACGGTGCTGAGCGTTTCCGGGACGGAACTTGACGACGACGGAATTCGGCAACTGAAGGACCTGCCGCTGACGTCGCTTGATGTTTCCAACACGAACGCATGGGACGTGATTGAGGAACTTCAAGCCAGCCATCCGAAACTGAAGATCACGAAATAGAACATGGCAGCAAACACGTCTTCACGCTCCAACAGTGAATCGCAGTTCCAGCGGGCCTGCCGGTCAATTCCCGGTGGAGTCAACAGCCCCGCACGCGCATTCGGCGCTGTCGGCGGCATTCCGCCCTTTGTTGCCAGCGGCGACGGACCCTGGCTGGTTGACATCGACGGCAACCGCTACATCGACTTCGTGGGCTCGTGGGGACCACACATCCTCGGCCATCGACATCCAGCGGTGCTGGCGGCAATCGAACAGGCTTTGCGGACAGGAACCAGTTTCGGCGCGCCAACCGTCGCGGAGTCCGATCTGGCGGAACTTGTCGTACAGCTTGTGCCGTCGGTCGAAAAAGTGCGGATGGTGAATTCCGGCACCGAAGCCACGATGTCGGCAATTCGGCTGGCGCGCGGATTCACCGGACGCAACAAGGTTGTCAAATTCTCCGGCTGTTACCACGGCCATGTTGACAGCCTGCTGGTCCAGGCCGGCAGCGGAGCATTGACACTCGGCACACCGTCCAGCCCTGGCATTCCCGCAGGCTGCACGAGCGACACAGTCGTTCTGCCGTACAACAACGTACAGTCGCTGCGAGACGCCTTCGCACAGCATGCCGACTCGCTGGCGGCTGTCATTCTCGAACCGGTTTGCGGCAACATGGGCTGCGTCGTGCCGACGGAAGAATTTCTTCACTCGCTGCGCAAGCTGTGTTCCGACCATGCCACGGTGTTGATCTTCGACGAAGTTATGAGCGGTTTCCGAGTTGCCCTCGGAGGCGCGCAGTCGCGATTCGGTGTCATTCCCGACATGACAACACTCGGCAAAATCCTCGGCGGAGGAATGCCCGTCGGCGCGTATGGCGGGCGAGCGGAAATCATGGACGCGATTTCACCCGTCGGAAAGGTCTATCAGGCGGGAACTCTGTCCGGCAATCCCATCGCCATGGCCAGCGGCATCGCCATGCTGAGCACACTGCGTGAACAGGATCCATACGGAATGCTGGAAGACCTGAGTGCTCAGCTTGCCGACGGCCTGTGTTCCGCCGCGGCAAGCGCAGGAGTGCAGATTCAGTTGAACCGCGTCGGCAGCATGCTGACGATGTTTTTCGCCGACGCACCGGTCACCGATTTCGAATCCGCGACATGTTCGGACACTAAGAAATTCGCCAGGTGGTTCCACGGAATGCTGGACCGCGGAATCTACCTGCCGTGCAGTCAGTACGAAGCATTGTTCGTCTCCGCCACCCACACACCGGAACTCATCCAGCAGACCGTGAACGCCGCAAGTGACGTCTTGAAGTCGCTGTAACCTCACAGCGCCGTGCCTCTGTGGTCAGCGGCTCGAAGCGTGACAGGCAGGTCGAGTCGTGACAGGTCCTGAACCGGGCCGCTGCCGCGGCAGCATCGCGATGGTAACGGAGTTCCGGTTTTGCCGCCGTTGCGGGGATTGCCGACGACGGAGCGGAAACGATCGCGAACGATGCGAAAAAGCAACACGCCGCCAACTTCGTTGGGGACCGTAGGGAATCGGCAACAAACTGCCCGATCGCGGCCCCGAAGCATCGCATTCCTCGCCGCCGGATGCCACGTTTCTACAGTTCGCAAACATACCGGAAATCGACCCGCCGGCACGACTCCCGCAAACGATATTGTCGCACGCTGACATCAATCATCCCATGAGCCGCAACGCGATTCTGTACCCGGTCAAACCCGGCAAAGCGACCGTCCCCGAAGTCGCAGATTCGACCAGCCTGTCGGATCTGCTGGAGTATGCCGACGACCTGCCCAGCACGGACTGGCTGACTCAGCTGCATCTGCAGTCGCCGCGTGAGAACCTGACGTGCCTGCCGCTGTCAACGCGGATCGCGAAACGCGCGGTGGATATTGTCGGGGCGACGCTGCTGCTGATGTGCTGCGGCCCGATCATGCTGGTGACCGCCGTTCTGGTAAAGCTGACGTCAACCGGTCCGGTGATCTACTCCCAGCAGCGAGTCGGCGTGAATCTGCGAAGCAAGACCAGCCGCGATCGGCGTCAGCAATCCGGACCCGTGCCCGACAACAGTGTGGACCGGCGCGGTACCGGCCGTGACCGGCGAGCCGGTAGCAGTTTCGGTCGGCCGTTCACGATCTACAAATTTCGCACGATGCGGATCGACGCCGAAAGCAACGGAGCTCGTTTTGCCGAGCACGACGATCCCCGCACGACGCCGATCGGACGCCTCCTGCGGCGAACCAGAATCGATGAACTGCCGCAACTCTGGAATATCCTCCGCGGCGATATGTCGCTTGTCGGCCCGCGACCGGAACGGCCGGAGTTCATGGAAGAACTGTCCGGCGAAATCCCCAACTACGTCGATCGCCTCGGCCTGAAACCCGGACTGACCGGCATGGCTCAGGTTGTCAACGGCTACGACAACGAGATCGAAGGCTTCCGCCGCAAGGTCAGCTATGACCTGCTGTACCTGCAAAATTGCTGTCTGATCAACGATCTGAAAATCCTTGGCCGCACCATCCGCGTCGTCATCACAGGCGAAGGCGCTCTGTAGCCCGTAGCCCGGATTATTTACGGGTTTGGACGACGAGACTCCGATCCCGTCGAATTGCAGCGACGGGCTCGGTGTCCCGTCGTACAGTGCGCATTTCGCTGATTCGACATAGCCTCCGTTTCCGAGACGTTACGTCAGGAAACTCTGATCGAGTGAATAATCCGGGCAGACGGCATGGGAAATTCGCCTCGCCGCTGAACTGGTCCAGGCCATCGCGGTCCGTTCTGCCGTGAATTGATCCGCTGGGGAGAAGTGATAGCATGCTATCACTTTGTCCCAGCGGAGAGCGGTATGCCAAATCTGTTGATCCGGGATGTTCCCAGGGCGATCCATTCACAGATTCGACGCGAACACCAGCGTCGACTGATGAGCCAGAATGCTTATCTGGTGTCGCTGCTGTCGGAGGCTGTCGAACGCCAAAACGGGCCGAGCCTGTTCGACGGCATCGACGACGCGGCTCTGGACGTTCCCAACACGACTCGGAACGACGTGACGTACTCCGTACCGTTTACGTTTATCGACTTGTTCTCCGGCATTGGAGGAATGCGGCTGGGGCTGGAAGCCGTTGGCGGAAAGTGTCTGTTCTCCTGCGAAGTCGATCCCCACGCACAGAAGACGTATCGCGCCTGGTTTGGCGACAATCCTGCCGGCAATGTTACTGAACTCACGCAGAAGTCAGATATCCCGCCTCATGACGTCCTGGCGGCCGGCTTTCCCTGTCAGCCGTTTTCGCTGGCCGGAGTTTCGAAAAAGAACAGTCTTGGTCGTGAGCACGGATTTAAGGACCGGACGCAGGGAACGCTCTTCTTCCATCTGGCGACGATCATCGAAGTTCACCGCCCTCCTGTGCTGCTGCTGGAAAATGTCAAGAACCTGCGGTCGCACAACAAGGGCGATACCTGGAAGACGATCGTCGGGACGCTGAATGACCTGGACTACGAGATCTTCAGCGAAGTCATTGACGCGTCCGCCTGGGTTCCGCAGCACCGCGAACGCGTGCTGATTGTCGGTTTCGATCGACAGACCTTCGGGGCCGAACCACCATTTCAGTTCCCGGATCCGTCAGACGCCCCGCAGCCGCAGCTTCGCGAGATCCTGGAAACATCCCCCGATCCGAAGTACACACTCTCCGATCAGCTTTGGCGGTACCTGCAGGACTATGCAGAGCGGCACCGCCGGAAAGGAAACGGCTTCGGCTGCAGCATCGCCGATCCGGATGGCATCACCCGGACGCTCAGCGCCCGGTATCACAAGGACGGCTCGGAAGTTTTGATTTCACAGGGGGAGAAACAAAACCCGCGCCGGCTGACTCCCCGCGAAGCCGGAAGACTGATGGGGTTTCCCGAACACCTGCTCGACCGCATGCTGAAACCGCCACAGGTTGTTTCGGATACGCAGGCCTATAAGCAGTTCGGAAATGCGGTTGTGCCGGCCTTGATTCAGGCTGTCGCGCGGCAGATTGTCAAAGTGATGCACTGGAAGGTCCTGCGTCGAAACGGCTGCCTCCTGAAGCGATAGCCCTCCGGCGACACGCAATCGCCGCGAACTCTCCAATTGCGCAACGAGTGACTTTGGCAGATCCGGCCGAGTTCTGCTGAATATTGTTCGCGGAGAAATGACGTGGGCCAGAACATCTCCGAGGACTTCGAGCAAACCCGCGCGCTGTGCGAATCCGCGCAGTTGTCTGGTTTGACAACTGACGGACGAAATTGGTTCCGACCACGGACTGTTGGCACAGGACAATGTGCGCGGAAGCAGCGCTTCGTCAGCCGAGTGTTGATAAGCCGCAAAGGCACCACAGTCAGGCGGTGTCACAGGGCGGGTGAAGCTCCTGCTAAGCCGCATGTGCCAGCGGACGTCGATGGCAGCAGCAGCTCGGCAGGCGCCTCTCCCTCCCGGACTTCGTGCCACAACTGCATGCATCAATTGCGGCTGACGCGCAGGTAGTGCAATCGCGACGTCGGAACCCAGTGCGGTTCGTCAGACCTGCGGAAAACGGTTGACCGGAACGGTTAACGCAACCGGCACAGCAACCGGCATTCTGCGCTTTCCCGAACCGTTGGGCGAAATCGAATATGCATCGTGGTCCTGGGCGCGACGAAACACTGATTACACCAATCGCGAAAAAGTGAAGCCGCGGAACGAGACTGGCGCCGGCAGGGATGACCGCAACGTCATCAGTTGCATTGATCCCGGCGATGCCCGTCGTGTTGTCGAGGTCTTCCATCGCGTGTTGTCGGGATGTTCAGGGAAGGAACCATGAAACGAATTGCACTCGCAGGAGTTCTTGTACTGTGGCTTTGCGGCTCGACCGTTGCCGGCGAAATCTGTTCTGTATTCGACGCCGCTCCGGATTTCCTCGACGTGGACTGCGGGCTGACTGACCTGTTCAGCGACGCGACCGACGACTGGAAGGCCAACGTCGGCGGGGCTCTTCGTTATCGCTATATCAACGAGCGAAACCGCCTGCGACCGCCGCTGCCCGCCGGGCGCAGTTCTTACGACCAATACCGGTTCACGCCGTTTGCGGAGCTGGTTTACCGCGAGAATCTGCAACTGTACGTGCAGGCCATCGACGCTCAGACGTTTGACGCTGACCTGCCGAAGCTGGCGATCGATGAAAACCAGGCTGACCTGCTGCAGTTTTACGCGGACTTGAAGATTGCTGAGTCCGACAATGACGGAACTCTCCGTCTGCGAGCCGGTCGTCAACTGCTGAGCTACGGATCTCAGCACTTGATTTCTCCGCTGGGCTGGGCCAACACGTTCCGCAATTTCGAAGGTCTGCGGCTTTACTATTCCGACCCGGACTGGGCCATCGATGGATTCGTCGTTCAGCCGGTCGACGGAGCCAGTGGAAATCTGTTCCGTCCGACCAGTTTTGATAATCCGGATCAAAGCCGGTTCTTCAGCGGCGTCTATGCCACCAACAAGAATGCACCAAACGGGACTCTGGACCTGTACTGGCTCTGGCTGAAGGAAAACGCAGACAACCCGGGACTCATCGACGGCAACCGTCATACCGTTGGTTCCCGCTACGCCGGAAAGATGCCGATTGGTGCCGAAGCGGCGGATTCCGTGAGTCTGATCTGGGACCTGGAAGGTGCATACCAATTCGGAAGGGAAGACTTTGGCGGTGCCGTGAATCAGCGGATCAATGCCGGTTTCGCTTCCGCGACCGGCGGCATCGGACTGGATGCCGTTCCGTGGAAGCCAACACTAACCGGCATTTTCTTCTGGGGCTCCGGTGACAGCAATCCGCTGGATGGAAAGAACACCACCGTCAGCACACTGTTTCCGCTTGGCCATGCGTATTGGGGGCAGATTGACAACTTCAACGGCCAGAACCTGATCGATTATGGTCTTCATCTGACGGTCAAACCCGTCGACAAAGTCACGCTGCTGGCCGGAACTCACTGGTTCACCAAGGCCGCCCGCCAGGACGCGATCTACAATGTCGCCGGCGTTCCGTTCGGTGGCCCCGTCGGCACAGCCAGCCGGAACCTCGGCACCGAACTGGACCTGGTCGCGACATGGCAGATTCAGGACAACCTGCAGCTTCAGGCAGGCTACTTCTGGTTCTGGTATGGCAGCGCTGTTGGCAACCATCCGGTTCCGGCAGTGGCCAATCGCGGCGACGCGGAGATGGTCTACATGTTTCTGGACTGGACGTTCTAACCGGTCGTTGTTCAGATTCTACGGCCTCAGCGGGCGCGCTGCCGTCAGCCGTCTTCAACGTCGGTACCGGCTTGAGGCGTCTTCACGCGACCCGACCAACGCAAAGAAACCCTGTTGACCGTTTCCGGTCAACAGGGTTTCCTATCACTGCTGTATCAACGGGATTCGCTAAATCTGCACCGGCAGCACTATGGGCTGGCCAGCAGTTGAGCTTCGATGTCATCCAGCTTGTTGTTGTTGTCGATGGCGAATACCAGAGCACCCGCGGCGGCACCAACGGTGGCCACTGTGATCACGTCCAGCATTCCGAAACCGGCAGGACCGGCGGTCGGGCCGTACGGATCACAGCTCTGGCCGCGTACAACCGTCTGATCGGCTGCAACCGCGATGCCGCGAGTTGCTGTCTTCGGAGCCGTGCCGTTTGCCCACAGGCGAACCGGCGACGAAGACGAACCGACGGTCAGTTCATGAGCACCACCGCGGACACCGGAGATCGCGAAGCGTCCTTCGGCGTTGCTGGCAGTGACAGCAACCGGCTTGCCCTGATACTTGAGCTGAATCGCGCGGAAGCGACCGCGTGGCCTGCTGAATTGTGGACGACACCATACAGCGTGCCGTCTTTCGAGATCTCGACGTCTCGAATGATTGACTCAGCGCCAGCCATGACCGGACCGGACATCAGGACACCAAAGCACACAGCAAGGCTGGCAGCTTTGGTCAACATTGTGTGCAGTTTCATCTTCAAACCCTCTTGTCTATCGGGAGCAGCAGGCGCCAGTGGCTGACCGCCAGAATGGATACTTCCAGTTACATTCGATTTCGGCAAAACAGGAACCGGCACTACAATCGGAGCAGAAAAAAAGTGCCGCAATTCCCGAATAACCCGCACCGCTTAACACCACGATTCCGCCGCGAACAGACCTGCTTTATCCCACTTCCGGAACTCTCCCGCAGAAACGGCCAGTCGCGGGAACCCGGTTTGCTCGGAACGCGGGAATTGCGAGGCACACTCCTCAAACGGCAACTCCCGACGCTGCGTGTCAGACCGGAGAACGCTGAATGCACCGGCTTGTTCAAGGCTTTCGGTGAAGTCCCGCGTACTTTCGGGGACGGCGTAGATACCGACGGACCGCCGGAACGGAGATTTCCAGGACGACCACACAATGCACTGGAAGGATTGTTGGGGGTTGCCATTCGCTTGTCTTTGCCTTGGCTGACGGGACGCATGGCAATCCGGTACGATCTGCTGGACGATGTCAACGCAGATTGAGGAGTCACCATGCCGAAGTTTCACGTTCAGCGTTCAATCACCATTGATGCGTCACCGGAAGAAGTCTTCGACAGAGTTGCTGACTTCGGCACCTGGACAACGTGGTCGCCGTGGCTGTGTGCGGAACCGGACGCCGAAGTCAAAGTCAGTGAAGATTCTTCGTCGGAGGGGTCCGTGTATTCGTGGAGCGGCCAGATCGTTGGCGGGTGAACTGGAACATCGCCGTCTTGAACGAGGCCGCCTGATTGACGACGAGATCCGATTCCTGAAGCCGTTCAGGTCTCGGTCAGACGTCGGCTTTGCGTTTCAGCCGAGCGGCAGCGGCACCGAAGTGACATGGTCCATGAATGGTTCGCTGCCGTGGTTCATGTTCTGGATGAAGGGCATGATGGAACCGTTCATCGGCATGGACTATGACCGTGGCCTGAAGATGCTGAAGGAATGGATCGAAACCGGCGAGATCCAGGCGAAAACAGTCATCCGTGGAGTCGAATCAATCGGCCCGCTGCGAATGGCGGGAGTACGCCGGTCGTGTGCGGTCCGCGAAGTCGGCGAATCCATGCAGGAAGCGTTCGGTGAAGTCCACCGACAGTTTCAGGCTCACAACCTGCCGACGGATGGAAAAGGCATCTCGGTTTACCACCACTTTGACATCCGGGGCCAGCGGTTCGACTACACGTCGGGATTCCTCATTCCGGAATCGACATCAAACATTCCATCCGGCCTTTCCACCTGGTCGATTCCCAAAGTGAATGCTCTGGCCGTCGAACATCAGGGCAGTTACGGACACCTCGGGAATTCGTGGAGTGCTGCCAACCAGTACACTCGCTACAAAAAGCTGAAACAAAGCAAGGCCGGTACGTTCGAAATCTACCGGAACACTCCGGACGACACGGCACCTGCCGACCTGCGGACCGACATCTATCTGCCGCTTCGGTAGGCTCCTGGCCGGTTGGCATGGCACGAGCCACGGCGTCTGGCAAATCGCCTCGTCAATGATTCAAATCAAATGAACCGAGGATTCATCTGACAGCCTGGTTCAGGGGAGCGTTGTTTGCGAGCGTACATCGTCACAAGCGGAATCATCTTCGCACTGATCACGGTCGCTCACTTCGTGCGCATTTTGTTTGAGAATCCTCGATTGGCGCGTGATCCGGTGTTCGTCCTGCTGACGGTGCTGACGATCGTCATGACTGTCTGGGCGTGGAAAGTTCTGCCGCCGAAGAAGAAATAGTCAGCGTTCTGAGTGCGTGCGTCCATTCGGTTGCGGAAAAGGCCCGCGTGAAGGACGATGCCAATATCGCCAGGCACAAAGCGATATTCCGCTTCCATGAAAGCACACGATGAGCACACTGTTTCTTCAGCAGCCGCTTCTCGCTCCGGCGAAATCACCCCGTCGCATTGTCGTTCTGGTTCTTACGGCGGCGGCATTCTGTACGTCGTTCGTGACGACTGTGTTCGCCGCTGATGACGGCGTGCGAGCAGTCGTCACTCGCGCGACCGGTACCGTGGCGATTGACGGCGACATCAGTGAATTTCAGCACGCCGTCTGCACGCCGGTGGAGTACTTCAATTCCGACACGAAGAACCGGCCGGCTCAGTTCTTCTACCTGTGGGATGACGAAGCGTTTTATGTCGGACTGCGGACGCTGGACGAACACTTCTTCTCACCCGTCACACCGCTGTGGGAAGGCGACGCGGTGGAATGGTACTTCGACACTCGGCGAGACAGCACGTTTCGCGATCAGAAATGGGGCAAAGGGTCCGTGCATTGCTTCTTCACGCCAATGGAACTCGACAATCTGAACCCTCGCTTCTGTCTGCGACCGGGTTACCTGGACGCAATTCCCCAGACCGGCGTCGAAGTCGCCGCAAAGCGGTGGAAGCATGGTCTTCAGGTGGAATTCAAACTGCCGTGGGTGAACTTTCCCGACTTTCAACCGAGAGCCGGCGAAGTGATTGGTGTCGATGCCGAGTTGTCATACAGCGACGGCGGGCCGAGGTCGTATCGCAGCTTCGTGTTCGGAAGTCCGCTGTCCGTTCAGCAGCCGGGCAACCTGGCGCGGGTGCTGCTGGTCGATGATTTCCAGCGGGAGCACTGGAAGTCTGCGGCCGCGGTGATGATGCCGATTCGAATCGACACGTCATGGTCTCAGCCGGGAGTGCCTCACGTGCAGGGCCGTATCGCAATGCCCGCAAATCGCAGCAACGAAATCGGGAAGGTTGTGTTCCACCTGATCGGTCTCGACGGAAATCCGATCGGCGAGTTCGAAGCCGCCGAAGAGCAGATCCTTCAGGCGGACGGCAACTTTCGCACTCGCGTGGCACAATGGCCGGCGGACCTGGCGGCTCCCGGAACGTACAACGTCTACGCCGTGATCCACAACACGAATGGCGACGAACTGGCTCGCGTCGCTCCCCGCATGGTGAGTGTGAATTCGCAGCAGGGTTACTGAGCCGAATTCGATTCGGCGCTGTCGGTCAGCGGAAATTGAACGATCGTCATTTTGCCGTAGCCCGCCGGCCACTCGCTGTCAACTTCCACCTGTCCAACAAAATCTTCGTCGTTCAGGATCGCGTGATAGTCCTTCGCCAGCTTTCCGTTTTGATCGATGTAAAGTTTGATCAGGTATCGTCCGGGCGGCAGTTGCTGCTTTTCAATCTGATCGGCCCACGCCGTATTTCGTTCGGCTGTCAGGCTCAGCGAATGCTGCCACAGATTCCCGCCGCCAAAGATCGGGCGGTCCGACGTTGCCATTCGCTGCTTTGACCAGCCGTGGTCGGTCATCCGGAACAAGTCGGCCTGAAGCAGCAGCTTGTCGAACTTCGCCGGCACGTTTTCGAACTTCAGCCAGATATCCGTGACCAACGACACCTCGCCGCTTTCCGGCGGCAAATCCTTCGCCGTCTGATACCGTCCGTGCTTCATCGCGGCATAGTCATCGATGAAGCGACGGAATTGCTTGTACGTCCGGTCGCCGACCACCATCTTCTGGCCGCCACCGTGTTCGACCTGCTGAGTCGGCTTCATCAAAATCAGGCTGTGTTCGGGCTCATCGGCGTCGATCAGGCCATTTTCGATCATCGAGTTCATGGTGCCGGCGGGATCGTTCAGCCGAATCCACGACACCTGCTCACCGTGTTCTTCGACCTGCTTTTGATTCCTGTCGGGCGAATGACATGCGGCACAGCGACCGGCTTCGGTCCAGATGTTTTCCACAAACGAAGCCAGCACGCGATCGGTGCGAGCATGACGGATGACTTCCGGCGGAATCGTCGGTCCAATGGCAACTTCCGTCTTCGCGGCTTGCAGTTCAGGATCTTTGGCCGCCGCCGTCAGCCAGGCTCGAAACGCGGCCGCTTCTTCCCGGCGAACCTTGTCGGAAATCAGATTCGGCTTCTCAGGACGTCGTTCGATGAACTCCAGGATCTTCGACTTGTCGACGTGTTCGATGTCGACCAGCTTCGCGCTAACAAGTGCCGCAAATGTCTCGCGCTGAGTGCTCCGGATGTAGTCCTTCAGATCGACTCCGCTGAGATGGCATTCGGCGCAGCTTGACGGTTTCGCCGACTGAAGAATCGGCAGGATGCGGCGTTCGAAGACAGCCAGAGCCGAGTCCCCGCTGCTGGCAGCCGCTGCCGCTTCTTCGTTCGGTTCTGCCGCCTGATTGGCTGCGCCGAAACTGATGCTCAGGCAAACAACCGCCGGAACGCTGAAACAAATGATCCTCAACATCGCTGGAATCCCGCGGAAGGCGTTGAACATGGATATGCGGAAGCCGCGGCACGACGACCGCACCGCGCATCAGCATAGCACGGCCTGGCCTGAGTCGACGATTACTTCGGCGGTAAATCGCACAGCCAGCATAACCGGACGCGGTTCGCCGATTGACACAAACCAGCGCCTTGAGTTCGGAATGCTCGGCCCGAAGTCCGCATCGGCAGTTGCCGGGAATCCGCGCGCGACGGCCGGTCGATGTTCTCAAACAGTCGTCGTGCGGCGTCTGACCACGGCTTCATTGCCTGGCGCGAGCTGCGGCAAAAACTGCCAGTCGAAGGATCGATCTGCGTGGAAGGAAATGCAGGGAAGCTCGCGCCGCCGCGATCTCCGGCGGTGCTGCGGATTATCGTAGTATTCGCGATGATCGCTGGCTGCCAGAGCCAGCGGGCTGCGATCCAGCACACCTACAAGGTTGTTCCGCCCCGGTTCGACTCACAGCAGGACTCCGTCGCGGAGCACCCGCCGGGCCACAAGCCGACTGCCGACAGCCCGATCCGGCTGGCGGTGTTTCAAGACGACGTCGGTGCCGACGACGCCGGCATGCACACCAAACCGGAGTCGACCGCGGGAGCCTTGCCCGCCGACGAAAACGTCCCGGCTCAACCGCTACCGATTACCGACGATTCGCTGGCAACGCTCGAAGCCGCCGCGATTCTTTCCAATCCGAAGCTGATCGGAATGCAGCAGCAGGTGAACGCGGCCTGGGCCAAAACGCATTACGTCGACAAGCTGCCGGACCCGTCCATCGGCGCGAATGTTTTCGGTCAGCCGATTGAGACTGCTGCGGGATCTCAGCGAGCCAACCTGTCGATCATGCAGATGGTGCCGTGGCTGGATCGTCTGGAGTCACAGCAGCGGCAGGCGTGCTTCGAAGCGATGGCGATGCAGCAGATGCTGAACGCCGAGCGTCTTAAAGTGACAGCCGACGTACGAACCAACTATTTTCGGCTCTATGTGCTGCACCGGCAGCTCGACACCGTGCAGGGCAATCAGGAGCTGCTGCGGATTCTGATCGACGTCGCCAGCGCTCGCGTGGCAAACAATCAGGCGACACAAAGCGACGTGTTGCTGGGAACTCTGGAATTCAGCCGACTGGAAGAAGACCGTCTGTCGCTGGAACAGCAGGTGGCTTCAACGACAGCGGAACTCAATCGTCTGCTGAACCGACCGGCCGACACTCCTCTCACCGCGCCGCGCGAACTGCAGGTTGTTCGCCCCGACTGGAGCCACGAGATTCTGCGGCAGACGGCGCTGCAGCACCAGCCGATGATTGCCGCCGCAACGCTGACAACCAGCGCGACTCGCTGGGGGGTCGAGGTTGCTGAACTGAAACGTCGGCCGGATTTCAGCTTGTCTGCGTCCTGGTACGTGATCGACAACAACCGTCCCGCGTCGGCGATCGTGGGTGTCGGCAACGATGCCTGGTCGCTGGGAGCCACGATGACCGTTCCTGTGGGACGAGAAAAGTACGACGCGATTCGCGATGAAGCGCGGTGGAAGCACGCGGCATCTCACGCGGACGCGCAGGACGTGATTCGTGAGTTCGATGCCCGGCTGCTCGATTTGCTGCAGCAGGCTCAGGCCGCCGCAGAAACCGCCGTGCTGTACCGCGACACCATCATTCCTCAGGCCGAACAAACGCTGCGAGCCGATCAGGCGGCGCTGGCGGAAGGAACCGTCGAATTCGACCGGGTGATTCAGAATGTCCGAAAGCTGCTGACGCTCGAATTCGGCTACCACCGGACGATCGGCAATCTGGCGATCGCAAACGCTCGCATCCGACAGGCCGTCGGTGCGGACCTGACCGGTGAGTTGCTCGCCACGGACACCGTCGCGGAACGCAGTACGCCTTCCCATGCCGATGCTGCGGACGGCACGGACTGACGATTCGCTGGATTCGATTCACCCCGCAACCGGCGGGATTGCGCGATGGGTCTTCCCTGGATCGAATATCTCGCAATAATCCGTGAATCGCGTTCCATTCACGAGAGTTGAACCTGTGTCACCGCGCCCCATCATTCAAAGACTGGTCACCGCGCTGACGGTCGTGGCGATCACAATACAGGGAACATGCGCGGACAGCGTCTCATGCGGCTGTTCGACCGTCCGGTCTGTGACTGCGCCCCGCAAGTGTTGCCGCGCGGACGTGAAACAGAAGTCGGCAGTCTCGAAGCCGAAGGCGCGGACGTGCTGCGGAGGTGACGGCTGCTGCTGCTGTGGATCGCCACGTTCCAGGGCCAGCGACGGTTCCGGCCGCGGTGTTCACTGTTTGTGCGGCCACAGCTCACAGCCGCCGACGGTACCGGCGCAGTCGTCGACAACTCCCGATCTGCGATCCGCCGGGCTCAGTCTGCTGGCCGTCGCACTGCCTCTGCCGCGCGAGAATCCTGCCGTCAGGATCACGTTTGCCCTGGAAAGCTGCAACGCCGCCGGTTCGCGTGCAGCCACCATCCTGTATTGCGTGTGGCGGACGTAGACGCATTCGCCAGGCGCTCGCAATGCGCCCCGTGATTGAGCCGCGAAGACGAAATCATCTGCCGCGGCCGCTGTTTATCCGGTAACGACGTCGGATTCGCGTTTGACGTTGCGCCATCCAAAGCTGTGCTCATTATTCCTGCACGTATTTTCCAGAAGGAGTTCTCACATGCATTCGTCTGCTCCTCTGCATCCTGTTCACCATGTCAGCGTTTACCGTCGGGTGTGCCGACTCAGCAGACCCAGCCGCTTCCGGCTCGGCCCAGCCGGTGTGACAACCGCGGCGAAACCGCGAACCAGCACTGCCCGATCATGGGCGGCGGCAATCTTCGAAGACGGAGGAACGGTGCGGAATGGCCAGACTATCGGTTTCTGCTGCGATGGCTGCGGCGAAGAATGGGCGGCGGCTTGTCCGAGGAAGACAAAGCCGCAAAAACACCGCCGCGGATAGGCTTCGACGAACACCATGACCACGCCGACCAGCCGCACGGCGCGTCAACGAAGACGCGGGGGCATAGTGCCTTTGAGTCGTATCCTGGTGTGCCACTGTGCAATACTTGATGCCTGCGCTATGAAAACACTGGCACAGCCAGTGGCACGACCATTCGATTGCCATCATCCACCGAGCCATCCACTTCCTCGTCACGCTTGGTCCGCTGGTTGAACAGGCCGCGGCTGGTCCGCTCGCTACACGGGAGCATTCATCATGACGACCGTCAATCCGCCCAAACCGCGTCCGCGAGCCTGGTGGCTGCGGCAGGCGTTTTCTGCGCTGCTGGTGTTGGGTGTCGGCGTTGCGCTGATCGCTGCCATTGGAATCGCTCAGCGGATGGGGTTGCTGGCTTCGGGTGGAAGTATTTCGTCAGACGTCGGCGGCGCGGAGGTTCAGGTTCACACCTGCCCGATGCATCCGCAGATCCGCCAGCCCGGCCCGGGACGGTGTCCGATCTGCGGCATGCCTCTGGTTCCCGCCACGTCGCGCGCGGTGGATGAAGATGAACTGGCCGTGACCATCACGCCGGCCGCTCGACGACTGGCCAACATTCAAACGCAGCCGGTCCGGCGCGAACCGCTGGTGACCACGATTGAGACCGTCGGAACGATCGCGATTGATGAAAGTCGCATGTCGACGGTCTCATCCTACATCGACGGGCGCATCGAGCGACTGTTCGCTGATTACACCGGAGTTCACGTTGCGAAGGGCGATCATCTGGCAATCGTCTACAGCCCGGAACTTTACGCCGCTCAGGTGGAGTATCTCGAAAGCCGCGCGGCCGACATCGATCCGCGAACACCGGCTCTGGACGCTGTCCGGGAAGCGAGGAAGAAGCTGGCCTCCGGCGCGCGGCAGCGGCTGGTGGAACTGGGGATGACGTCCGAACAGATCGCGGATCTGGAATCGTCTGCACAGGCCATGTCGCGGCTTACGATTTATTCCCCGGCGGGCGGTACCGTGATTGAAAAGATGGTTCAGGAAGGCAGGTACGTAAAAACCGGCGAGCCCATCTATCGCATCGCCGACCTGTCAACCGTCTGGCTGATGCTTGAGCTGTATCCGGAGGACGCCGCTCGCATCCGTTTCGGTCAGCGGGTGGAAGCGGAACTGCAGTCCCTGCCCGGCAGGACATTTACCGGCCGAGTCGCGTTCATTGACCCGGTCGTTGATGCGCGATCGCGATCGGTGGGCGTGCGAGTCGAGTTCCTGAACGAAGACGGCCGGCTGCGGCCCGGCGACTACGCGACAGCCAGCGTCTTCCTTGCGATCGGACAGCAGGGCGAAGTTTATGATGAAGAACTTGCCGGCCGGTGGATCAGCCCGATGCATCCGCAGATCATTCGCGACGAACCTGGTCAATGTCCCATCTGCGGAATGGATCTGGTTCCCACGACGCGCTTCGGATATTCCGACACACCGGTCCAACAGCCGGATTCGCTCTACATCCCGCGTTCGGCAGTGCTGATGGCCGGCTCTGACAGCGTTGTTTACGTCGAAACGCAGCCGGGCAGATTTGAGATTCGGCCGGTGACGCTCGGCGCGATTCTGAAAGACCGCGTTGTCATTCTTGACGGCGTGGAAGCCGGCGAGAACGTGGCGACCGCCGGCAACTTTCTGATCGATTCCCAAATGCAGCTTGCCGGCAAGCCGAGTCTGATCGATCCCGCTCGCGCGGTGGCGGCGAAGACTGATCGGCCGGAATTCCAGGAACAGCCGCTGCAGTTCGACGACAGCTTCGTCATGTCCATCAGCGGCGAGGCCGGTGAGGAACTCGAGCAGCTCTTCGGCGCTTACGATGCGATTCAGACATCTCTGGCGAATGATCAGCCGCCGTCCGCGAAAGACGCGACAGCCCTGCACGAACTGGCCGCGAAGCTTGCAGCGCTGGACGAGCTTCCCGCTGCGGTTCGCGAGCAACTGAGTATTGTCGCCGACAACAGCCCGCACCTGCATCACCTGCCGATCGACGACGCGCGCCTGCAGGCCTTCCGCCCGATCAGTCACGCGATCGTGACGCTGGCTTCTCAGGTCCGCGGCGCGAAGGCAACGGCACCGCTGCATCACATGCATTGCCCGATGGTCAAGGGAGGCGGCGGCGACTGGCTGCAGGCGACCGACATCCTGAGAAATCCCTACTACGGAAGTCAGATGCCGCGATGCGGAAGTCATGTCCGGCAATTTCCCGCCGCGGAAACGCCGCCCGGTGCAGACGCGAAACCCACCGAATAACGAGGGAACTCCGAAGTCCCGGGAGTCGCACCCTGCGACGGACAACCAATGCTGAATCACCTTATCCAATTCTGCACGCGTGAGCGCCTCGTGGTGGTGCTGTTGACGATGGTCGTCATCGGGTTCGGCATTCGCAGCGTCCGTGATGTGCCGATCGACGCAATACCGAATGTCGGCGAGAACCAGGTCATCGTGTTCACGGCCTGGCCCGGACAATCACCGAAGGACGTCGAGGATCAGGTCACTTACCCGCTGTCCGTCGCGCTGCTGGCGGTGCCTCACGCCGAAAGCGTGCGCGGCGAGTCTGTTCGGGTACAGCTTCGTTCAGGTGACGTTTTCCGATGACACGGATTTCCCATTGGGCTCGTTCCGCGAGTGGCGGAACAGTTGGGCACAGCGGCTTCTGTCCTGCCGGAAGGCGTGACGCCCGCTCTCGGACCGGACGCCACGGGACTGGGACAGGTCTTTTACTACACGCTGGAACCGCCTGACAACGGCATAAACCTTGCCGAACTGCGCAGCCTGCAGGACTTCGTAGTGAAGTATGAACTGCAGGCCGTGCCGGGCGTCAGCGAAGTCGCCAGCGTCGGCGGATATGTCCGCCAGTATCAGATCGAAGTCGATCCCGACCGGCTGCGATTTCATGACATCCCGCTGGAAAGACTGATCGCGGCCGTGAAGTCGTCGAACACCGACGTCGGAGCGAAGACGGTGGAATCGTCCGGGATGGAGTTCATTATTCGGGGACGCGGATTCATCGGTTCCGGCGGAACACCGTCCGACGCGATTCAGGACATCGAGGAGACGACCGTTCTGTCGCGCGACGGAATCCCCGTGCGAATTCGCGATCTGGGCACCGTTCAACTCGGGCCCGATTTTCGACGAGGCGCCATCGACCTGAACGGGACGGAAGCCGTCGGCGGCGTTGTCGTGATGCGATTCGGCGAAAACCCGCGGAAAGTCATCGAGCGGGTGCGCGAAAGAATCTCACAGATTGAACCAAGCCTCCGCGGAGTTCGCGTCAACGCCATCTACGATCGCACGCGACTGATTGATGAAACCGTCGGCACACTGACAACCGCGCTCACCCAGGAAATCGTCATCACAGCGGTGGTGATTCTGCTGTTCCTGCTGCACGTACGAGCCAGCATCGTGGTGGCCATCACTCTGCCCGTCGCCGTGCTGATGGCGTTCATCGGTATGAACGTTCTGAATGTCGACGCCAACATCATGTCGCTGGCGGGAATCGCGATTGCCATCGGCACTATGGTCGACATGGGGATCGTCGTCTCCGAAAACATCTACGGACATCTCGCCGACTGGGAACACCTGCAGAGCCGGAAAGCTGATCGCTCACCGGAGCACGACAGCCCTGCGAAACGCAACATCGACGCGGCTGACGACATTCCAGCGGACTCCGGCCGATTAGCCGTCATCAACAGGGCCGCGGCGGAAGTTGCTCCGGCGGTCGTGACGGCAGTGCTGACCACCGTTGTCAGTTTCCTGCCGGTGTTCATGCTGACCGGACGCGATCACCGGTTGTTCGCTCCGCTGGCGTGGACAAAGACCTTCGCGCTGATTTCCGCATTGATCGTGGCGGTGACGCTGGTGCCGCTGCTGAGCCGACTGCTGCTGCGAACTTCACGAATGAAACTTGCCACACGAATCGCCGGCGCTGCTGCGCTGGCAATGCTGACGGGCGGCACGTGCTTTCTGGTGTGGGGAACACGAATCACCGCGGCGCTGCCAGTGTCGCTGGCCGCGCTGACGGCGCTGGTCTCAGCCGGCGGCGGATTGCTGGGTTTTTGGATGCTGAGCGAACGCCTGCGCCCCGTGGACGAGAATCCGGTCAGTCGGCTGATCAACGCGGTGTATGAACCGGTCCTGCGACTTTTTCTCCGGCGGAAGGCCGCCTTTCTGGCGATTCCCGCGTTCTTCGTGCTGCTGGGGCTGGGAGCGTGGATCGGGCTGCCAGCGGTACTGGCACCGTTCGAAAACTTCGCGAGCCGTTTGGGGGCGGATCTGAATCAGGTTCCCGGATATGTGGCGTTCAAACATGCGTTCCGGGGTCTGGAATCGGATGACTGGATCGCTCTGGACGAAGGCAGTTGGTTCTACATGCCGACGCTGTATCCCGCCGCCGGGTTTTCTCAGGCGATGGAGATCCTGCAGACTCAGGACGCGCTGATCAAACAGATTCCGGAGGTCGACAACGTGCTCGGCAAGATCGGTCGCGTCGATTCGGCCCTCGATCCGGCACCAGCGGCCATGATAGAAACCTACGTCACGCTGAAGCCTCGCGAACAATGGCGGGACGGCATCGATGCCGGTGACGTCTGGGACGAAATTAACGCCGTGGCCACGCTGCCGGGAGTCACGCCGGCGTCTCCTCTGCAGCCGATTGAAGGACGCGTTGTCATGCTGCAAAGCGGAATCAGAGCGTCCATGGCGATTCGAATCTTCGGCGACAGCCTGGACGGACTGGCGGACGCGTCCCGCAAGGTGGCCGAACAGTTGCAGCGCACGCCACAGGTGAATCCGGCTTCCGTCAACCCCGATATTGTGCTGGGCAAACCGTATGTGGAGTTTGAAGTCGACCGCGACGCAGCCGCTCGGTTCGGACTGTCCGCGGCGCAGATCAACCAGGTTATTGCAACCGCGCTCGGCGGAGCAAACCTGACCAGGACGGTTGAAGGGCGCGAACGCTATCCCGTGCGGGTTCGCTATCAGCGCGACCTGCGCGACCGGATCGATGAACTTTCGCGCCTGCCGGTCGTAACAGGCTCCGGCGAGGTTGTTCCTCTGGATCTGCTGACCGACGTCAGCACGACGTGGGGACCGGGAGCCGTCAACAGCGAAGACGCGCGACTGGTGGCTCACGTGTCGTTCACACCTTCAGGAATCACGGGCGATCTGGAAACGGTGAAGGCCGTCGAAGCGTCGCTGCGGGACGCTCAGCGCGACGGAACGCTGCGGCTGCCCGCCGGATACGCGCTGCAGGCGGTGGGATCGTTCCAGAACCAGGTGGAATCCAACGCACGGCTGATGTGGGTGTTGCCGCTGGTCGTGTTGACGAACCTGTTCATCATCTACCTGCAGTTCCGCCACCTGCCGATCACGCTGGCCGTGTTTGCCGGAATTCCCGTGGCGTTCTCGGGAGGCATGATTCTGCTGGCAGTCAACGATGTGGAAATCAATACCGCCGTCTGGGTGGGATTCATCGCTCTGTTTGGAATCGCGGTGGATGACGGAGTCGTCATCGCCACGTATCTGGACCAGGTGTTTACCCGCCGAAAACTGAGGTCCGTGCAGGATATTCGCGACGCCACCGTTGAAGCGGGACTGCGCCGCATTCGACCCTGCCTGATGACCACCTTCACAACGGTGATCGCTCTGATTCCCGTGCTGCTGTCCACCGGACGCGGCGCCGAAGTGGCGAAGGCAATGGCGTGGCCGGTCTTCGGCGGAATGATTCTGGAACTTCTGACACTGTTCGTCGTTCCCGTCGTGTTCTGCGGATTCAAGGAACTCAAGATGAACCTGGGACTCCACGACCGGCACTGGCAGGCAGGCTGACGCTGCAACGCCAGGACTTTCCGTGTGCCAGCGCCGCGCTGGCAGCTGCAGTGACAGTTTCCGCGTCGCTGGATTCCGTCCATGCCGCGCGCGATGATGTCGAAATGCGTCTTTGAATCTTCAACTTCGGAAGAATGCTGTCGCCATGCCCGCATCACTGGCTCACGTGAATTCCGGCACGCCGATGGGAGCGACACTGATTGATGACGGCGCGACGTTTCGCGTGTGGGCTCCGAATGCCCGTTCCGTGCATGTGATCGGCGAATTCAACGGGCGCGTGCGTGACGACAGCAGCCTTCTGACCAAAGATGTCAACGGCCACTGGGAGGGCTTCATTCCCGGTGTGCGCGACCGGCATCGATACATGTTCTACGTTGTCGGTGATGGATCGGAAGGCCCGAAGCGTGATCCGTACGCTCGCGAGCTGCAGACTCCGTTTCCGGGAGAATGCATTGTTCGCAGAACCGATTTTCCGTGGCACGACACCGGCTACGTCACGCCGCGGTTTCCCGATTTCGTGATCTATCAACTGCACGTCGGCACGTTTTTCACTCCCAACCTGCCGAACAAAGCCGGCACGTTTCTGGATGTCGCGCGAAAGATTCCTCACCTGGCGGACCTGGGAGTCACCGCGCTGCAACTGATGCCGATCCAGGAATTTCAGACGCAGTTCAGCCTGGGTTACAACGGAACGGACTATTTTTCGCCGGAGATGGATTACGGAGTGGAAGACGCCGAACTGGCACCGTACGTCGCTCACGTGAATGACCTGCTTGAACGAAAGCATCTGCCGAAATACGCCATCACCGACCTGCACGGAGAAATGAACCAGCTCAAAGCACTTGTCGATCTTTGCCATATTCACGGTTTGGCGGTGCTGCTGGATGTCGTCTACAACCACGCGGGAGGTGACTTCGGCGATGAGAGCATTCACTTCTTTGATCGTCAGTCAACGTTCGGCGGCAACCGCAATTCGCTGTATTTCACAGACCGAGGTCACGCCGGCGGCCTGGTATTCGACTTTGGCAAGCCCGAAGTCCGCGACTTTCTGATTCAGAATGCTCGATTCTTTTTGAACGAATATCGCGTCGACGGATTTCGGTACGACGAAGTCAGCGTGATCGATCACGACGGTGCTCCTCATGGCTGGAGCTTCGCTCAGGACTTAACGTCGACCGTTCGGTTTCATCGTCCCTCCGCGCTGCAGAAGGCCGAATACTGGAGTGTCAATCCGCTGGTCGTAACGTCCGCGCCGACCGGTGCAGGATTCGATACCACTTTGACCGACGGCCTGCGTGACGCGATTCGAAACGTCATCAGCGATGCCGCGTTTCCCGATGAACGCCCGCTGAAGATGCAGGCGCTGGCGTCCGCGATGTGGCCCGGCGGTTTCCACGATCACTGGCGGTTCGTGCAGGGGCCGGAAAACCACGACGCCGTCCTCCGCGATCGAAAGCTGCGAGTCGCCAGGCTGGGTGATCCGGCAAACCCGCGATCATGGTTCGGCCGCAGCCGCGCCCGCGTCGCCACCGGCATCAGTCTGACGGCTCCCGGAATTCCCATGCTGTTCATGGGTCAGGAATTCCTGGAAGACAAGCAGTGGTCCGACAATTTTCGAGATCATTCGGACCTGCTGCTGTACTGGGACGGCCTGGCAAACGGCGATCGCCAGATGATCGATCACCTGCGCTTCACGCGTGAACTAATCCGACTGCGCTGGCGCTGCCCGGCGCTGCGAGGCCAGGGATTTCGAATCGTGACAGCTCACGACGAAAATCGCGTGCTGGCCTATCATCGCTGGGTGCCGGACGAAGGCCGCGACGTGATCGTGGTCGTGCATCTGTCGACGTACAACCGTTTCGACTATCGCATCGGTTTTCCGAGCGGTGGCGAGTGGAAGGAAGTCTTCAACAGCGACGTGTACGAAAACTGGGTGAACCCCAACAGCGTCGGCAACGGAGGCCGGACGTTCGCGGACTCCCATCCGATGCACGACTTCGCGTTCTCCGCATCACTGGCGCTTCCGGCCAACAGTCTGCTGGTGTTTGCGCGGGAGTGAGTGCTCCGGACAGCACGTCATCGCGTGTCGTCACGGGGTGTTTGACGATGATTTTTCACGGCGTTCTCCCGGCGGTCGTGCGGCGATTCCGCTTTGAATCGGTGGGGATTCGTGAGAGAATCGGCCGGGCGGAGGAATTTTGCAGTG
This sequence comes from Planctomycetaceae bacterium, assembly GCA_041398785.1. NCBI lineage: Bacteria > Pseudomonadati > Planctomycetota > Planctomycetia > Planctomycetales > Planctomycetaceae > Planctomycetaceae bacterium. The sequence goes on from JAWKUA010000008.1 coordinate 94,487, forward strand.
ATGCCTTGGGTGCCGATTCGGGAGTACCGAAATGTGGAAAGTCACCGGCGGGGCGACTCGCGACTGCGAGGGTCTGGTACGGCGAAGTTTTGTGCAGGCCGGAGTGCTGGGGCTTGGCGGGCTGACTCTGCCCGGACTGCTGCAGTGCCGCGCCGCGGCGGGTGAGAAACCTGCGATCGATCCTCTGCGGACCGACACCAGCGTAATTCTGATCTGGATGAGCGGCGGGCCGGGACACCACGAAACCTGGGATCCCAAGCCACACGCCGTGGATCAGTATCGCGGTCCGTTCGGAGCAATCGACACCAGCGTTCCCGGCATTCAGTTCAGCGAAATGCTGCCCGAACAGGCAAAGATCGCGGAACACATTGCCGTGCTGCGCAGCGTCAACCACGGCACCGGAGATCACACAAAGGGCAATCACTGGATGCTGACCGGTTTCGAAGGACCGGACTTCAACAAGTCGGACAACAGGATTCAGCGACGGCCCAGCCTGGGTTCCGCTGCGGCGGCGATTCGGGGAGCGAACGTCGCCGGAATGCCGCCGTACGCCGCGGCACCTCACCTGCGAGGCGGCACCGACAACCTGTTCCACTACGCCGCGTATCTGGGAGGCGTCCACAATCCCTTCGTCGTGAATTCCGATCCGAACGAAGAAGGCTTCCGGGTTCGCGACCTGACGCTGTCACGAGGACTGACGTTTGATCGGCTGGAAGGCCGACGCGAACTGTTGACGACGCTGGACCAGCATCGGCGGCGAATCGATCAGCAGATGGCCGACATGAGCGACCACCAGCAGGCGGCATTCAGTCTGCTGACCGGCTCAACGGTCCGCGACGCATTCGACATCAGCCAGGAATCCGTCGAAGTGCGAGATTCCTACGGACGCCACACCTTTGGTCAAAGCGCTCTGCTGGCTCGAAGGCTGGTGGAACGCGGCGTGACGTTCGTGACCGTGAACACGCAGCCGTGGGACCATCACGGCACGGCCAACCGGCTGCCGACGGAAGAAGGAGCGAAGCAACTGATTCCCCCCGCCGACAAAGCGATCGCCGGATTGATTCGCGATCTTGTGGATCGCGGTTTGTACGAGAAGACTCTGGTGGTGGCGATGGGTGAATTCGGTCGCACGCCGAAAATGAATTCCGCGGCCGGGCGCGATCACTGGGGCCACACATTCAGCGTCATCATGGGTGGCGGCGGATTGAAGTCCGGTCAGGTGGTGGGAGAATCTGACGAACACGGCGCCTATGTGGTCGATCGGCCGCTCAGCCCCGAAGACGTCGCCGCGACCGTCTATTATCACCTTGGCATCGACGCCCGGCAGACGGCTTTGCCGGACCAGACCGGCCGACCTCGATACCTGGTCGAACACGGCGAGCCCATCCGCGAACTGATTGGCCATGCCTGAACTCAAGCATCGCGTCACGCCAGTGGAGCCGAACGTCAGTCCATGATCCGCGCTGAATCCGTATGCCGACGCTACGGCACGACCGACCATCAGGTTGTCGCTGTGAATGACCTGAACCTGACCGTCGAAGCGGGAGAACGTGTGGCCATCGTCGGACGCAGCGGCTCCGGCAAGTCGACCGTGCTGAATCTGCTGGCTGGTCTGGACCGTCCGACAGAAGGGACGCTGACGATCGATTCCTGCCGGCTGCATGAACTCAGCCGCGACGAAATGGCGGAGTACCGGCTGAAGACAGTCGGCATGATCTTCCAGTCATTCCAGCTCATCCCGCAGCGGACGGCTCTTCAGAATGTGGAGTTGCCGCTGATCCTGAGCGGCGTTTCTTCGAAGGAACGGAAGCGGCGCGCGGCGGAATGCCTGGGGCAGGTTGGATTGTCCGCCCGAAGCACTCACTTTCCCTACGAAATGTCGGGCGGTGAGCAGCAGCGAGTTGCGATTGCCCGAGCTCTGGTCAATCGCCCCGGTGTGCTGCTGGCCGACGAACCGACGGGAAACCTGGATTCGTCAACCGCCGCGGAAATCGTGAATCTGCTGAACGACGTGTGCCGAAATTCAGACGTGACCTTCCTGCTGGTGACTCACGATGAACCACTGGCGGAACGGTTCGGCACGCGCCGGCTGACGATGGCCGACGGAGTTCTGTCCGAAACACCGCGGGAGTCGCCGGCGTGACATGGCCTGAGATCGTCCGCATGGCGGTTCACAATCTGTGGCAGCGCCGATTTCGAACGGCGCTGAACCTGATCGGTATTGTGATCGGCTGTGTCGTGCTGCTGATGACGGCAGCCGGTGCCGCCGGCGTCCGTGACGCGTTTCAGGCACTGTTTGATGCGTCCGAATTCGCGAAGCAGATCGAAGTCTATCGGACTCACGGATCGCGCTCGGAACCGCCGGACGGAACGATCATCGTGTCGGGAAACATGTCTGACGAACGCCGGGAACGAATCCGCGAGAGACTGGTGCAGCAGTGGAAGCAAAAGCGAGCCGACCGGAAAGATCACCCGATCAACGCCGAAACACTTGCGAAATTTGCCGCGATCGAACATGTCCAGGCGGTGGTTCCTCACTCGTACATTTCATGCCGCGTCGAACTTGTCGGGGCCGACCTGCCAATTTCCGACATGGCGGCGGTGTCCACGGCGGCGGCCGGTATGGATGCGTCCGGTTTGTCGAGTCCTGATCTGCCCGCGGACGAAATTCTTGCCGGAGTCACCGGGGCGGGTCCGCCGTCGAACTCACTGCGACGCAGCGTGATCGAAGGCAGCATTCTGGAAGACAACGACCATTCCGGCGCACTTGTGCATGAGTTTCTGGCGTACCAGCTTGGCTTTCAAAGTGACGAAGACCTGAAGCGTCTGGTCGGCCGCACGATTCGCCTGAAGTGGAAGATCACAGGGAAGGCTTCATCGCTGTTCGAGATGTTCTCGTCACATGCAGGGCAAATTCCATCGGACTTTCTGGCTCAGCAGACACAGTTCACAGCCGCCTTTCAGCAGTTGATCGCGGATCTGGACCGAACGACTCTTTCCGGCGAACAGAAGGCGCTGCTGCGACAGGCGATGGATGCGTCGGCAGGTCAGTCGCGGGCACTGGCTGACGTCGTGAAGGAAAAGACGTTCACGATTCGCGGAATCTATCGTTCCGGTGCGGGGGAATCGCTGAGCAGCCTGTTCTATCAGCAGCTGATGGGTGAAAACGTCGAGATACAGATTCACCGCGATGTCGCTGTGGACTGGCAGCTTGCTGAGGTGAAGCACCACGACTTTCACAGTGCCGTTCTGATCGTCGACAGCAGCCGGCATCTGCGGGAAGTGCATGACCGGCTGGAAGCATCCGGCTGGCGCGTGTTTTCGGCGGTCCGCATCATGGAAAACATCAACTGGCAGATCGATCACAACCAGTGGGTCGTATTCGGTGTTGCGGCCGCAATTCTGCTGACGGCAGCCATCGGCATATCAAACACGCTGATCATTTCCGTCATGGAACGCACGCCGGAGTTCGGCATCATGAAATCGCTGGGAGCCAAAGACCGGCACCTGGTTGCCCTGATGATGTCCGAAGGAGCGATGCTGGGCCTGATCGGCGGCGTGCTGGCGTTTGTGCTCAGCTGGTCGATGTCGTTCGTTGCTCAGGTGTTTGTGCGCATGTATCTCGAATCCGAGATCCGGGGTCAGGTAACCGGCCCCTTGTTCCGCTTTTCGATACCGCCGGTGCTGCTGATGCTGGGAATTTCAGTGATCGTGTGCGTCGGAGCCAGCATCGTTCCCGCAATCCGCGCGGCTCGTCTCGACCCCGTCGTCGCCATGCGGCGGACGTAGGCGAACCTGAAATGCGCAAGAGACGGTCTTTGTCAGCGGACCACATCTTACACGGAACAGATCCGGCGCAAGCGCGAAACGCCAGCGCCCACAATGTTACGGCACGTCCGGCTCTTCCAGGTACGTGTAGCCGTTCAGGGCTTCTTCGTAGAATTTCACGAAGGCTCCCGCTTCGGCGTGAGTGATGCGGTTCTGGCGAACGGCTTCTTCCACTGCCACCTGCAGTCGATGAATCAGGTCGCGGCCGCTGAACTGAACGTAATCCAGAACTTCGCTGACGGTTTCGCCCTTCAGAATCGTGTCGAGCACGACTTCACCGGATTCCGACAACTCCACGTGAACCGCGTTCGTGTCGCCGAACAGGTTGTGCAGATCGCCAAGGATCTCCTGGTAGGCTCCGATCAGGAACGCTGCCAGGTAGTACGGCGAGCCGTCATATTCATGCAGCATCAGAGTGCGCTTGACATCGCGGCGATCGATGAACTGATCGATCTTGCCGTCGGAATCGCAGGTGATGTCGCTCAGGACCGCATGTCGCGTCGGACGCACGTTAAGCCGATGGATGGGCATCACCGGAAAGAGCTGCTTGATCGCCCAGGAATCCGGCATCGACTGGAACAGCGAAAAGTTGCAGAAGTAGTTGTCTGACAGCATCCGGTCCAGCTTCTGCAGTTCCTCCGGAACAAATTCCATTGACGCTGTCAGCGTCCAGATGCGATGACAGATGGCAAAGTACAGGTTCTCCGCGACGCACCGCTGGTCGAGCGGCATGTGACCGGTGGTAAACAGCGTCATGACAACGTCTATGGACTGCTGAGCGTCGTGGAAGCTTTCCAGCGCGTTTCGAAGTGTCAGCGACTTGTAAGTCAGGAACAGATCATGCACGGGCTGCGGAGCACCTTCATCGGGTGTCAGTTCCTCCAGCGGTTCTTCGCGACCCTGCTGGGACACACCCAGGACGCTGAAGACCAGCACGCTGTGAAACGCCGAAATCGCTCTTCCGGTTTCCGAGATGATATTGGGATGCGGGATCTCCGCGTCATCGCAGACTGTCTGGATGTGAAACACCACGTCGCGAGCGTACTCTTCCAGCGTGTAGTTCATGCTGGATTCGAAGTTTGTCTGCGATCCGTCGTAGTCGACGCCCAGTCCCCCGCCAATGTCCATGTACTTCAGCCCGGCTCCGCGCTGGACAAGTTCGACGTAGACCCGCGATGCTTCGTTGAGGGCGGCTTTCACCTGGCGAATGTTCGTGATCTGACTTCCCAGATGAAAATGCAGCAGGTGGAAGCAGTCTTCCATGCCGCGATCCTTCAGTTCGTCCAGCGCCGTCAGGATTTCGTTGACCCGCAGCCCGAACTTTGAGCGGTAGCCTCCGGACGACTGCCACCGGCCTGCTCCGCGCGCGGCCAGTTTCACGCGCATCCCGATGGCGGGCCGCACTCCTAGGCGGTCGGCGTGCTGTAGAATCAGTTTCAGTTCCGTGTACTTCTCGACGACCGGAATGACATGGCGGCCGACTTTCTGAGCCAGCAGCGCCATTTCAATGAACTCACTGTCCTTGAACCCGTTGCAGATGATGGGAGTTTCCGGACTTGTCATCGCCACCACCGCCAGCAACTCCGGTTTGCTGCCAGCTTCCAGCCCGAATCCGTACTCCCGACCGTACTCGATAACCTTCTCAACAACTTCGCGCTGCTGGTTGACCTTGATGGGATAGACGCAGGAGTACCGGCCGCGATAGTTGTGTTCGCGGATGGCGTCCGCAAAGGCTGTGTGCAGGACTTTCAGGCGGTCCCGGATGATGCCGTTGAATCGCAGCAGCACCGGCACATCCAATCCCCGGATCTGCAGTCGTTCGACGAGTTCCTTCAGATCGAGTGACCGGATGGAGTTTCGTTCCGGGTGGACTCGCAGGTTGCCATCTTCACCGACGGAAAAGTAGCCGTTGCTCCACCGCGGCACGTCGAACAGTTCGGCGGCGTCGGTGACGGACCAGGGGACTGTGATGGTGTCGATCATCCGGCAACGGTACTCGCGAATCTGTGAAGGGAAAGCAAACGCGGGACCGAGCGGTCTCGATTCCCGGAGCCTCTGACAGGCAGCGCGGCGGCAATAGCGCCGCGCCTGCTGCAGTCTGCTGTTATGCCCGAACTCTGCCCGCCGCGCCACCATCGCGGTTCATCAGCCAGATCAGGATCGGGCTGGCGACATAGATCGAACTGTAAGTACCGACCAGGATCCCGATCGTCAGACAGTAGGCAAAGCCGTGGATTCCTTCGCCGCCGATGACATACAGAATGATCACGACCAGGAACGTCGTCAGTGACGTCAGCAGGGTTCGCGACAGTGTCTGGTTCAGAGACGTGTTGACGATTTCCGGGGTCATTCCGGGATTCTTGCCGCGAACTTCGCGGATACGGTCAAACACCACGATTGTGTCGTTCAGGGAATACCCGACGATTGTCAGAAACGCGGCGATCATGGGCAGATTGATGCGAAAATCCTGCAACTGCAGCAGATCGCCCACCGGATTGCCGCTCAGGAACGATCCCACAGCCACCATCCCAACGACGATCAGCACGTCGTGGACCAGAGCCGCGACGGCCGCCAGACCAAACGTGATCCGCTGGAACCGAAACCAGATGTAGCCCACGATGGCAATCAGGCTGACAACGATGGCCGTCAGCGCGTCGACCTTCATCTCGTCGGCGACGGAACTGGCGAACGTATTGACTTCGTCGAACAGCGGACTGGTTGCCAGTTTCTGCTGCATGCCGGACAGCGCGGCGGCGAAGTCTTCCTGCGGAATGGCGGACATCGTTCGGACAACCGCCGTTGAGTACTTGTGAACTTCGTGCGTTCCGGCTTCCAGACCCGACCCCGCCGTGCCTTCGACGGCGATCAATTCACCCAGATCCGGATATTTCAGCTTGTCCCCGGCTTTGATTTCGCCAAAGGCTTCGTCGAGTATGTCGCGGATGGTCCCCACGGCAACTTCGGTTGACAGAGTGATCTCAGCAGCGCGGCCTTCGTTGAACCGTTTCAGCTTCAACGCTTCGGCTGATTCATCGTCGGCAGCGATAGTGATCTGGCTGATATCGCCGTACGTCATCGAAACCTTCAGCAGCTTCATCGACGGAGTTTCATTGAAAGCGTCGTTGACCCTTCGCCGCACGCGATCTTCAGCGGACTCCGTTGGTTCGTCAGTTCCGGCGGTGTTCGCTCCGGAATCGCTTTCGGTGGTGCGCAGCCGGAAATGCTTCCCGGCGGCTCCCGTATTCTCGCCGGCCAGCGTCAGGCGCTCGACCGTGAAGCTTTCAGGAAACTGAGCTGTCAGCGCCTGTTGAACATCTTCGGTTTCGGCCGGCTCCGTCAACTGAAACGTGACCATCGTGCCGCCGGTGAAGTCAATGTCGTAGTTGTTGTCGCGAATGAAGAAAGCTGCCAGGCCCGCGACGATCAGGGTCGTGGACATCAGACCGCAGAACTTCTGCTTGCCGACAAAATCCCAGTTGGTATTCCCGACAAAGCTGAACATCCGCAGTTGTTTGATCCAGCGTTTCTTTTCCGCCAGATCGAACACCAAACGCCCCACGAACAGCGCGGTAAACATGCTCATCACGATGCCGATGAACAGAGTCACTGCGAAACCCTTGACCTGATCGGTTCCGATGGCGAACAGAATCACGGCCGTAATCAGCGTGGTGACGTTGGCATCGACGATTGTCGAGAGAGCTTTTCCGAATCCGTTTTGAATGGACATTCGTAAGCTGGACCCGCGGCCGACTTCCTCGCGCATTCGTTCAAAGATCAGCACGTTGGCGTCCACGGCCATACCGATCGTCAGCACAAAGCCGGCGAGCCCCGGCAAAGTGAACGTCGCCTGAATACCGATCATCACGGCCAGCACCAGAATCAGGTTCAGCAGCAGACAGATGACGGCGACCACACCGGAGAACCGGTAGTAGACCAGCATGAACAGCACAACGACGACGCCGGCGATGAAGATCGCGTTGACGCCCTTGTTACGGACATCCTCGCCCAAAGTCGGGTCGACGGTCGCTTCGCTCAGCGGCTTCGGGTCGATGGGAACTTCCAGCGCTCCGGCATTCAGGACATCGGACAGTTCCTTCGCTTCGGCGACGGTGAAGTCACCGGTGATCTGGCCGTTGTCCGTGATAACGGATTCGATATCAGGAGCGCTGTAGACTTTTCGGTCCAGGACGATTGCCAGTCCGCGTCTCGCCCGACCCGGCTTCGGCTGGTATTCACCGGTCAGCCGGCCGAACAGAAACGCTCCCCGCTGATTAAACCGGAACGACACCATCTGGCGTCCGTTTTCGGGGTTGATGCGAGGCGTCGCCGAGGTCAGATATTTCCCGCTGACACGTTCATCCGGAGGCTGCACCAGCAGCAGGTATTCTTCGGTATCGTACTTTTCGGTGACCCCTTCCACGGTTCGAAGTTCCTGGACGGGCCGCCGTACGGCATCCGTGCGTCCAAGCAGTTTCGGCTTGCCGTTGATTTCGAATGCCGGCAGCCAGATGGCTTCGACTTCGTTGTCGGCTCCCAGCAATTGTTTTTCGTCGGTGCCCAAAGCTCTTGCCCGCTTCACGATGGCGGACTCTTCGTTCGCATTGGCAACGATGTAGAATTCCAGGCTGCCCAGCTTCACGATGCGGCGCTTGATCTCGTTGACCGTCTGAGGATCCTGGCCGGGAACAATGACCTCCAGCCGGTCCGCACCGACCTGCCGCACGGTAATTTCTTCCGTGCCGGATGGATTGATGCGTTTGGCGACAGCGCCGACCATTTTGTCCATGACGGCATCGTCGATCGTCTTGCCTTCTTCCGGCTTGACCTGAAAAACCATATTGGTGCCGCCGGCCAGGTCGATTCCCAGACGAACCACTTCCGACATCGGTTCACCGCGCCTTGCCTGCACGACAAACGGCATCAGGCCGATGGTCAGTGCCAGCAGAGTGACACCCATTCGAGTTCCAAGTTCCCGCACGTTCAGCAGTTTGGCCAGCCAGGCTCCGATGACGAACGGGCCGATCAGCACCAGCAGGACCACCAGCAGTCCGAGCGCGACGCTGAGACCGCTCGCACCGGCTGCCTGAGCGGCGTCTCCGGCCGCTGTGCCGGCGGCGTCCGCGCCTTCCTTTGCCGCCTCAGCCACCGTTGCGGCGGCGTCCGCATCCTGCAACGCGAGCGTCAATACTCGATGAAACACGTCGAACATTCGGAAGAATTCCTGATGAAAATCGAACACCGTCGTCATGACGGCTGGCGGAAAAATGTGTCACACCCCGATTGCCGGAAACAGTCCTGCGGCGAGCCTGCACATGAGGAGTCCGACGTTCCACTTGGCAGCTATTTCGAATTGTTCGTGTCGGTCACGTCTTCGTACACCGTTTGGATACTGCTGCGGACGAACTTGATTCTGGTTCCGTCGTCGACTCTCAGAGTGACGCGGTCGGCACTCAGGTCCACAACCGTTCCAATGATGCCGCCAATCGTGACCACCTTGTCATTCTTCTTAATCGCGGCCAGCAGGTCCTTGCGTTTGCGGGCTTCGCGCTGCTGCGGCCGGATCATGATGAAGTAAAAGAAGAGGCCGATTGCCAGAATTGGCAGCAACGGACCCAGAGGACTGACCGGTTCTGCACCTGCCCCGCCCTGCCCGCCGCCGGCAGCCGGAGCGTCGCCGGCGTCTTGTGCAAGCAGCAGCAGGTTGCCAACGTCGACCGTCAGACTGGAAAATGTCACTGAAAAATCCACGCTCGTTCAAGGAGTGCCGTCGTCCGGAAAAACGCGGTATCTTAGGACTGCGTCTGCCAGCGGGCAAGCTGACTGCGCCGGAACTCAGCGACCGTCCCCGCGATTACCGCTTTTCGGAGATTCCGCACCAGTCGCTGGTAGAACGCGATGTTGTGCAGCGACAGCAGCATCGGTCCCAGCATCTCCTTCGCCACAAACAGATGCCGGAGGTAAGCTCGGGTATACCGCGTGCAAGCCGTGCAGTCGCATTCCGGATCCAGCGGCCGCTCATCGCGCTGATACACCGCGTTTCGCAGCCGGACGTGCCCAAGGCTGGTAAACGCCATCGCGTTGCGGCCGTTTCGTGTCGGCATCACACAGTCGAACAGGTCGACTCCGCGACAGACGGCTTCCAGAATATCGGTCGGCGTTCCCACGCCCATCAGGTACCGTGGCCGGTCCCGCGGTAACAGCGGCACCGTAAAGTCCAGCGTCCGATACATCTCGGCCGGAGCTTCCCCGACGCTGAGTCCGCCGATCGCGTAGCCGGGAAGGTCTATCGGCAACAGGCCTTCCGCGGAACGAGCCCGCAACGCTTCATTGGTGCCGCCCTGAACGATGCCGAACAGCGCCTGATCTTGCCGCCGCTGAGCGTCCCGGCATCGCCTGGCCCACAGCGTCGTCCGGTCGACGGCAGCCTGAATGCGCGCCGGCGTGTCGTCGGCCGGCGGACATTCATCCAGACACATGATGCAGTCGGCGCCCAGGTCTTCCTGGATCTCTACAGCCTTCTCCGGCGACAGTTCCAGAAGCCGACCATCTATGTGCGAGCGGAAGACCACCTTCTCGTCGTCGAGCTTTCGCAACTGAGCCAGGCTGAAGACCTGAAACCCGCCGCTGTCCGTCAGAATCGGCCCGTCCCAGTCCATAAACCGATGCAGCCCGCCGAGGTCTCTGACCACATCGGACCCCGGCCGCAATGCCAGATGGTACGTGTTCGCCAGGACCATCTGAGCGCCCGCAGTTCGAAGCTGATCCGGAAGCAACCCCTTGACGGTGGCCAGCGTCCCGACGGGCATGAACGCCGGAGTTTCCACATCCCCATGCGGCGTCACCCACCGTCCCGCGCGAGCGGACGTGTGCTGATCGGCGGCATCGAGATGAAAGCTGAAAGCGGACATGCGCGTGCATTGAACAGGCTCCGACGACCGGCGCGAAGTCCGCCCGCCATCCCGCACTTTCGCTCCGAAGCGAGCGCGACTTACGTCGCGCTGCTCGCCGGGCTTTGCTTCGTCAGTAGCGACACGACCACCAGCGTTGCGAAGCCCAATGGGATCGTGACGATGCCCGGCTGCGTGAATGGTGTCAGCGCGTCTTCTGCCGGAAGACCGTAAACAGCGGTGAAGGTGTCACTGCTGAGCAGGATCCAGCCCAGAGAACTGACCATCCCGACGACAATCGCCGCGATGACCCCCTGGCGAGTCACACCCTTCCAGAACAGAATCATCACCAGCGACGGCAGGTTCGCCGACGCAGCGATGCTGAACGCCCAGCCGACCAGATAGCTGACGTTCAGGCCCTTGAACAGAATCCCCAGCACGATCGCAATCGCACCGACCAGCACGGACGAGATCTTTGCCAGCCGGACCTGTTCTTCGTCGTTGATGTCCCAGTTCGTCAGGTTTTTCAGCAGGTCGTGAGTGACCGCGCCGGCGGAGGCCAGAATCAAACCGCTGACGGTTCCCAGCACGGTCGTAAACGCGATGGCCGAAATCGCGGCGAACAGCCACGTGTTCATGCTCTTCGCCAGCAGCGGAGCCGCCATGTTGTTGTCCGCCACATCCATCGCGCCGCTAGTCATGGCTCCCAGACCAATGTACAGAGTCAGCACGTAGAAGAAGCCAATGCTGGCAATCCCGACGATGGTGCTCTTGCGGGCCGCGCTTTCATCCTTCACCGTGTAGTAGCGAATCAGAATGTGAGGCAGCGATGCCGTGCCGCAGAACAAAGCCAGCATCAGCGACAGAAAATTCAGCTTGCCGATCGGGTCGGTGCCGCGAATGCCGGCGAACTTGGGGTGCTCACCCGGACGAAGGATTTCCCGGCCCGGCGTTGTCTTCTGATAATAGACCGTGGTGCCGAGTCCGTCCGCATCGCTGATCGTCTCGCTGCGCCACAGAACGACTTCGCTTTGCTGGAACGTGCTGAAGAAGCTCAGCAGACCGACCGGGCCGGTGCTGTCCTGATCGCTGGGAAGCCGGCTGACTCGGCCGACGGGATACAGCTGCGTTTCGCCTTCCCCCTTGCCTTTCGGAAGTCCGTTGACGAATGTCCTGCCGTCGATCGTTTGTACCGTCTGAGTTTCCGTCAACACAGCCGGAGCGTCGCCGCGATCTTCGATTCGCCACACAGATACGCGATCGGCAGCCGCATCGCGAAACCGCAGGTATGGCTTTGACTGCCAGCCGCCGGTCGCGGCCACATATTCCGCTCCGAGAATAGCCTGCAGTTCCGTCACGACGTCGGAATTCTCGATGCCGTCGATCAGCCCGTCGCCCGTCGAATATACTCGCGACAGATCTCCAGTCGGGCTGATTGTGCGAAATTCGTGAGCCGACGGATCAGCCGGTTTCGTTGAGAATCCGCGTTCCAGCAGCATCCACGTCAGAATCGCGCTGAAGATCACCAGCAGCGAACCCTTCAAAAACTGGACCCACGTTGTCGAAACCATTCCGGCGGTGACCACGATCAGGATCACTACGGTTCCGACGATCACGACACCCAGCCAGTGTTCGTCGAAACCCAGCAGCGGCTGCACGAGCGCTCCGGCACCGACCATTTGCGGGATGAGATAGAAGACGCTGACAACCAGAGTGCTGATGCCGGCGGTCACCTTGATGCCTGTCGAATCGAACTTCGCGTCCAGAGCGTCGGCGAATGTGAACTTGCCGAGTCGCTTCATCGGCTCGGCCACCACAAACAGCGCGACGATCCAGCCCGCCAGATAGCCGATGGAATACAGAAAACCGTCGTAGCCGTAGAAGGCAATCATTCCGCAGATGCCCAGAAACGACGCCGCTGACAGATAGTCGCCGGCGAATGCGATACCATTCACGAACCAGGGGATCTGCCCGTGAGCCGCAAAGTAACCGGCGGACGATCGCGCCTTCCGCCCCAGCCAGAAGCTCAGCCCCAGCGTAAAGCCGACGAACACGACAAACAGAGCTACTGCCTCAAAGACCGCTTCGTGAATCACGGCTTGTCCTCCCGCTGCTGGCCGACGTCGGCCGACTTTCGGCACAGAAATCCGTAGACCAGTGCCAGAACAAGCGCCGCGATGATCAGCCCGAATCCGTACCAGATGGCCAGATTGATGCCGGCGAAGGGAGTGGCTTCCATGGTCTGCGGCGAAAAAGCGTTCAGCAGCACGAAGCCGCCGTACAACAGCAGGTACACCCCAAACAGAATCAGCCCGGTGCGGGCGTTGGTCGGTTGCATGAAGTGGAATCCCGATATTTCGATTTTCGAATCGCGTCAGCGCTTCGGCCGAGCATGGCCCCGGCGAACGGCGCGACGTCAGTTCGCCATCGCGCTGCGGACACGTCGACCGGCGCGTTTCGTATCGTGACGGCGGACTTGCGTCGCGCTGCTCGCGGACAACGTACGGCGAACCATACACCGGGTGGCTTCCGTCCCAAAACCAAACGCCGGACGACTTCCGGTCCGGCAAATGCTGACGGTCGCGCAAAACGGGCAAACTGAAAGTGTCGGGAAACCACGACGGGTCCGGCGTCGTCGGACCGGCAAGGCATGGCTGCGACGCCTGTTTTGGCTGTGCTGCCTTTGCCATGGGTTCCGATACTTCTTTCTGCAGGAATACCTCCGGCCAGCCGTTCCAGCCGCTTTGGATTCAGGGACAAATTCCTCTGTCGATGCTGCCGCGGTCAGCTTGGCCGTTGGTGTTCCCGCCCGACCCACCGAATGCAGCCCGCCCCGCAGGGAAGCGGGACGGCTGCGGACGGGTCGCCGGATGTTGTCCGTCGTGCCCGCTCACTGGTCCGCGAACCAACGCGTTTACCGCGTCGGCCAGCGGACAAGTGAAGACCCGGCGACGAACACGAATCGTTTGAACGGATTCCGTCAGAAAGGATGGCAGACATGAGGTCGCCGTCGTGGTTGCACATACTTTGTTTCGTGATCGCCATTCCCATCTTCTTCGTCCGGGCTCACGGCCAGTTGGTGCCGGGCACGGGCGTGCGACTGAACAACGTCGGCGATGACTTCGAAGACGAGAACTGGCAGTGGATTCCGAATGGTCCCAAAGCCAGTCGTGAACAGGACGAACAGACTCGTCCGCCGATGGGCTATTCCGCCAACCGCCGCTGGTTCGAAAGCCCCAAGCGGGGAATGCCGGACGTGATTCAGCGAGTCCCCACACCGGCCGGCGGAATTTCCGGCAGCAAGGGAGCACTCAAGTTACAGACCCTGAACAGCGGTATCCCGGGTTTCGCCAGCGGTCAGATGGAACAGGACGACTTCATCATGGCCTGCTCATCACGAATCGGCGCGGTCAGCATTGGCCGCAGCCCGAGCTGCACGGTTCGAGTCTGGCTGCCGCCTTATGAAAACTGGGAGAACCGCAGCGGATCGCATTTCGGATACCGCATGGACCTGAAGACCACTGTCACCGAAGCGAAGAAGCGACGGCTGTTCTTCTCGAAGACCGAACGCAAGCAGGAACCATACTGGCCCGGATTCTTCATCGAGTTCCACAGCAGCCACGATCCGCGGTACAAGCAGGACGAAGCTCAGTTGCTGATTCGCGGAAACAATCTCGGCCATGAAGTCAAAAGCATCATGCTGACTCCCGGCTGGTGGACACTGGGAATGTCGGTGACTTCGAACGGTGAAGTCCACTACTACGCTCGCCAGGGTGTCGAAAACCTGCGGCCGCAGGATCACCTCTACAGCAGCTTTCCGTACGGCTTCTCCGCCGAACAGTTTGCCACACACTTCTTCAAGTCCGTCAACATGAACGACGGCCGAAGCTGGTCGACCCCGTTCATCATTGACGACCCGGCGGTCTACGTGCTGAGGTAACGACCGTGGACAGCAAGTGACGCGCTGCGAGTTATAGCTCCCCGCTGTTGACAGCCATGAGAAAGGCAACAATACAATACAGCAGGATCACGGGACCGCGATACAACCGCAGGTGCATGGGAAGCGGGTCCAGTTCGCCGGTATCCGTTTTCCACGTTCGCGGGTGTGAACACTCTCGGACTGGTCGCTCCAGGTTCGGACCTCATCCCCGGTTTTCGGGTGATAATAGCCGACGACCGGGCAGCGGCTCGCCGGGTGTTGTCATCGAGATTGATTTGTCGCTGAGGCGGCCCGTTTCGCGTTTGCGACATCAATCAGCGTTCACGACGACGCGGTGTCGGACGGCACTCCAGTGCGATTGCGGACTCACGTTGCACAGCTCGCCAATGGTCACGCGGCACCTATCCCAGCCCCATCCACAGACCAAGCACAAACGACGCGACGAGCACCAGGACCACCCAGCGAATCCAGGTTTGCCGCCGAGCCGGTGTCGTGCTGCGGTTGCCGTGGTCCGGGAATTCTCTCGCCACGAAGTCGTCATAGTCGAAGTCATTGGGATCTTCGGCAGAATATCCGTCGTCAGACGCCGCGTACTCGTCGCTGTATCCGCAACTGCGGCAAACCTTACGGCTCGCCGGCCAGTCGGCACCGCAGTTCGGGCACGGGAGATTTCCTTTGATTCGTGTCGCGGCACGGTGAGTAAACTGCGATTTCAGATCTGAGATTTGAGAGTTGTGACTGGACGCTCAGCTCTCACAGCAGCAGCGCCGCGCATCCCAGGAACGAACCGAATCCGATGATATCGGTCGCCGTCGTCAGAAAGATGCTGGCCGACTGAGCGGGGTCGCGTCCGAGTGCTCGCAGGATCAGCGGAATCACGGAACCGGCCAGCGCTGCCATTGCCATCGTCACAATCATCGACGAGCCGATGACGACGCACAAGCGTCCCGCGTCGGGCAGCGATTCACCGGTTGCCAGTCGCCATCCCAGCACGGCCGCAGCGGTTACGACCGAGATCAGAGCACCGTTGATCAGGCCGCCCAGAACTTCCTTGCGGACCACTCGCCCGCTGACTCCGGGAATGATTTCCCGCAATGCCACACCGCGCATCACAACGGCCAGAGACTGCGATCCCGTGTTTCCACCCTGACCGGCAACCACCGGCAGCAACACAGCCAGAGCCGCGACTCGCGAAATCACACCTTCGAACAGACCGACCACAAAGGCCGCCATGAATGCCGTCACCAGATTGACCAGCAGCCACGGCAGACGATTCTTCACGACGACACGAACCGGCGAAAGTGCGCGTTCTGTTGCTCCGGCACCCACGATTCTCTGCAGATCTTCAAAGCCCTCCAGTTGTCCGGCTTTCAGTGCTTCACTGTGCTGAACGACTCCGATCAACCGCCCTTCAAAGTCAACAACGGGCACCGCCAGAAACTTCCGTTCGCGCATCTGGTTGACGACTTCTTCGCGAGGCATGGTGTCCGGAATGACAAACACGTTCGTCCTGACCATCGGTTCCAGTTGCTGAGTCGGATTGGCCAGCAACAGATCCCGCATATTCAGCACGCCCACCAGCCTTTGCGATCGGTCAGTGACGTAAAGGTAGTGCAGGGCTTCTCGCGGAGTGCTTCGCAGGCGAGCGATCGCCTGCTGCACATTCAGATCGATCGACAGGGCGGCGACGCGAGGTTCCATCATGCCGCCGGCGCAGTCGTCGGGGAACTCCACAAGCTGCTGCAGCGTTCGGCGAGACGAGGCGGGAACGGCTTCAAGGATCGCGGCCCGCTCGTCTTCCTTCGCCTGTTTCAAAATGGCCGCGGCCGATCGCGGTGACATCTCCGCCAGAACTTCCGCCGCCCGGTCAACCGACATGGCAACGATCAGCGGCATTGCCTTGTCCAGGCTCAGCCGCTCCAGCAGCGACACGCGCTGATGTTCCGGCAGGCTGTCCAGCAACTGCTGAGCGTCGCCAACCGAAAACGTTTCGACAACGCGGCTGGCGTCGTCCGGGTGAAGCTCGGCGAACGTATTGAAAGCGGATTCAAATGGCTGCATGGCATGAGTCGTCGGATCAGCAGAAACGGATTCGCAGCCGGATCGTACCACACGGCGCGCCTTCGCAGATCACTGAGGACTCTGGAGAGCCTGATACGGCAGCCCTCCCACCAGGCTCACCGTCAGCCAGCCGAAAGGGGGATCGCACGAGCGGGGGCCCCTGCCTCCTTTTTATTAATCAGTGTTGTTGAGCGGCGTTCCTTCTGCCGCACGTCAAAGCTCGGGTCGGTCCAGCAGATCGTCCAGTTCGTTGGCGAAGATTTCGTCCAGGCCGACGAAGCCCAGATCTCGGTTGCGTTCGAAGAAGAACCAGTCGCGGTCGGAGCCTCCGAACAGCGCGTCGCAGTGACTGTCGGTTCCGACCGTGCCGCCGGCTGTGAGAAACGTGTCACCGTTTGCTCGCGGACCGCTGCCGACTCCGGACAGATTGCGAACCCGCGTTTCGTAGTCTCGGTCGGACGTCCACTCGTCGCGCACCTGCTTCAACGCTGAATGCGAATCGGCGAACGTCACGAACCCCGCGATCAGGATGTCGTCACCGGAAGTTCCGAAGATTGCGTCGGAACCTCGTCCGCCGACTGCCACATCACGGCCGAAACCGCCGGGCAGCAGATCGTTCCCCGAACCTCCGTCGATGAAATCGTCCGCGCCGCGAATTGACTCTGCACGACCCTGCCATTCGCACTTAATACCCACATTGTTTGCGACATATTCAGCAAGTCTCAAACTGTCGGCGTTTCTTTGCCAAGGCGGCGTCCGCTGTCGCCTGCGGACGTTCAATGGCTGAGCCCTTCGCCAGATGGATGCAAATCGGCTCACCGCCCTCGGCGATGTGGCAGTCATCCTGTTCCAGCCGCGTGACATTCCAGGCGACCGCCTGCGAAGAACACGTTCAGCGAGCCGGCCGGCTTGAGCGGCGTCGGTGGGATTGGACGTCAGGTCGCGGCAGATCGTCCTCCGCTGATGCAGGCAGCGCCGGGTATGTGGTCGAAGCTGCCTGCATTTGTACGGCGTGTCTCGTCAAATGGTCGTCGCTGTCTTTTCTCGCAGGCCACCGCGCGTTCAAACCGGCCGTGCCACAGAAAATGGCTGGCTTGATCCGCGCAGACGCGCAGCAGGGGAAGGCGGACGTGGTCGCCTTTGATCACGATGTGGTCCGCTTCCACGCTCAGGTGAGTATTCCGGCGGCGCACCACCCAATCGCTCGACGCCGCGATCACGCCGATCTCTGTCGCCGCCGGTTCGTCCATCCGGTTCACCACGCTCTGCCGCGACGACGACAGTTCGCTCAGCACGGGACAAATCGGTTTCAACACCAGCGAATCGAATCGCGCGAAGTGAGAACCGCCGTTCGGTGGAGCCAGCATGACCACTCGCCGGATGAACGGACTCGGCCAGTCGCACAGCATCTGACGCACAATGATGCTGCCCAGACTGTGAGTCACAAAATCCACGTGGTGCAGCTCTTCGGCTTCTACCGCCCGAAGTACCTCGTCGCGCAACGCCGATGCGTGCTGAGCGATCCGTTGGCGCGTGCTGGAATAGCCCCACAGCCGAGTCGCATGGCCATGAATGTTCAGCAGGCGAGCCATCCGCTTCATCACAAACGGCCGCGCTCCGAAGCCGTGCAGCAACCAGACGTGCCCCGCATCACGCGCAGTTCGCGCGTCACCGATCGGCGTCGGCGAGTGCAGCGAACCAGCCGGACCACCGCCACCAGCGGGCGGCGCGATTAGATCAGTGCCGTTCATGCCGTCTGGCTCCGCCGTCGAACACCAGATAGTTCAGCAAAATCGGCAGCTCATAAATCGACAGCAGCACGAACAGCGCCGAACCCTTTCGATACTTTTCCGCGAACTCCGACATGTCCATTTCCCGGTCATAGACGCGGTGATTCCAGTTCTGAAATCGATGCCACACCACAATCAGCAGCACGTGAATCCACACCGGCACGGAAGGCAGCAGCAGGAACACTCCCAGCAGCGCCGTGATCGTCAGTCCGTTCACCAGCAGCAATCGCAGCGGAAGATTGCGTGCCAGCAGCCCGAAGTAAATCGCCAGACACACACCGATGATCCACGGCGAACCAGGCAGCGCGAACACGATGCCGTACAAGGCGATATAAATGCCGGCGACGGCAATCAGATGCAGGACGTTGATGCCGAACTGTGAGTGACGGCACAAATGCCGTCGGTATAGCTCATCGAAGTTCACTCGCAGCAGACTCATCGATTCGATCTCCCGAATGTCAAAAAACGCAGCCTTCCACTCAACGGACGCATGGCGACACCGGGCAGAGTGTCGGCCAGCAGTCGCCACGTCGAACGACGCAGCACGTCCGCGATGGTGGCACAGATTGATTGCAGTTCGTCATGCGTCACCGTCAGCGGCGGCGTCACTTTCAGTACGTTGGGTTCGTACTGACAGAATCCTGCCAGCACCGGAAACGTCGGATGTTGCAGCATCGCCAGCAGCGACAGTTTCCAGATCGCGCGCTGCAGGCGTCGCGGTGAACCGGACACGACACGAAGTTCGATACCCGCCAGCAGACCGAAACAGCGAACTTCCGCCACCACCGGACGGTCGGCCAGAGCCGCCGTCAGCAGATCAGCGAATGTCCTTCCCGATTCGATCACGCGTGCTTCCAGATCCTGGTCGGCCGCTCGACGAAGAGTGCCCAGCACCGTTCGGTAGCCCGCCGGATAGTTGTTTCGCCGGAGAAAGTCAGCGGCAATCGAACTGCCGGCCGCATCAAGCCGTCTCTGCACATCATCCGAATGCAGCGTCAGCGCGAAGGGAAACATCATGTCCGACGTACCCTTGCCGATCGTCAGCACGTCCGGCTGGATGTCGCAATCCGTGCTGCGCAGAAAAGGCCCGGTGCGGAACATCCCGGTCTGCACTTCGTCGACGAACAGCAGACAGTCGTGAGTGCTGCGCAGTTCCTTCAGACACGTCAGCACGATCGCGGGAACCGGTCGCACGCCGCCGACTCCCTGAACTAATTCCACCTGCACGACTCCGATCGGATACCGCTCGAACGCGCGGTGAAGCTGCGCCACAGCGTCGTCCGCAAATGGATCCACAAACACAACACGGGAATACAGCGGATCAAGCCCTTCCTTCAGGTAGTCACCAGACGTTCCGGTCAACGCGAACAACGTCTTACCGCCGAAGCCTCCGCGCAGAGCCAGCACCCATGTGCGCGGTGCCTGAGCGACGAGCGCGATCTTCAGCGCCTGTTCCACCGCGCTCGCACCGCTGACCGCCGGAGTCACGTGCTGCAGTCCTGTCAGTTCGCTCAACCGTGTTTCAACTTCGACACGGCATTTGTCCGCATCACCCGCCGTTTCGAGTTCTTCCGCGTACGTCGCAGGATTGTGGCCACGCACGCTGCAGGCGACTCCCGCTACGCAGTCGAATAGTCGGCGATCATTCGCGACGACGTAATGCCCGTCGGTTCGCACGTCGACATGGTCGAAGCCGGCAACGCAAATCAGCCTGGCCAGCGAACGGCTGTAGCAATTCGCAAACACCTGGCGTCGGAAATCGATGTCGGAGTCAATGCGTTGCAGCGTCGGCCCTTCGTCGGTCATCAGGCCGGAAGCAAATCGATCCAGACAGCGCAACATGTGCAGGCTGGAAATGGAATTCGGCTGAAACGTAGTGGAATGAAATGTTGCCTTGCCGGGAACGTTCCACAGCCCAAACAAATCATCGCCGGCCACGAACGCTCCGAACGGAACATCGTGGTCCGTGAACGATTCATCGAACACGACGATATCCGGCACGCAGTCTCCCATCGCCGGCTGTTTGACGCGCCCCGAAGAGAATACGGAGTCACGATCCAGACAACAGATCAGCAGCGGTCGCTGCACCTGCCGGTTCGCGGCCGCCAGCAACCTGCGAAGGCCAGCCGACACATTCGGATCTTCTGCCACGTCGGCTTCGAACCAAACGATGAAGTCGATGTTGCCGCCAGTGTCGTGTGAATCGCCATCCTCTTTCGAGCCTGTTCCGGGCTTCTCGTCGCGAACCTCATCGATATCGGGGAGGAACCGAATTGACACCGATCCCGCCCGCGTGGTCGCGAAGTGCATCAGCCGCGACTGCGGATCAAACACCACGCCGCGCGGGTGCCGTTGGCTGTTGTGAGTCGCGGCGTCGGCCGCGCGGCGTTTGTTGGCGGCAAACCGAGCGAGCTTGACGGCTCCGCTGACTGCTTCGTCCAGGCTGTTTGCCAGAAACGCCTGCGGCCGCTGCGACACAGGTTGATCAGGCCACCGCAGGCTGACGATTCGGATCAGAAGATGACAGTTCTTTGCGACGTGGGGGTTCAAATACAGCCGAAACAGATTCGGAATCCGTTCGCGCACGAGACGGCGGCAGGTGGCGACCAGCTCGCGGCTGATGCCTTGGCCGCTGATTCCACTGCTGCTGTCCGTACCACGGATGATGGGGTCACAGACTGTGTTTTCCACGATTGAACCGGGCATAGGGAAGGTGCTCGCGCATAAACTCGGTGAACTGATGCTGATCGCGGCGCTTCATGAACAGGTCGGCCGAAATGCGGTCCCTGTCGGACCCTGGCGAGTTCGGCATTCCGTCGCGGCGAAAAAAACGCAACTGGATCTTGGACAGCGGCAGTTGACGATGAGCCTGCCAGAAGACTTCAAACTCGTCCCTCGTCAGGAACAGCTCGACATGAAAACCAAATCGCCGGACGAGCGTGTGAAACACCCATGACGAAACCGGGTTCTCTTCCAACCGGTCCCACAGGCGGCCCAGTGAATCGCGAGCAACCTCGGTTGCGTTGTTCACCAAACCGCCGTCCACTGGTTCACTCGCCGCGAACCAGGTTCGCACGCAGACGTCATCATCAGTCGCGCTGGACTTGCGAATCTCGACATTGGACGCCGTGGGCTGATCAAAGGCATTCCAGATCGCCGCCGCGTCAGGATTTGTCAACGTGACTTCGCGACCATAATAGTGCTCGCGCGGCCGAGTGTTGAACACAAGCCGCAGCACGAGCAGACCGCCGGACGAATTGTACATCGCGTCCGCAAAGTTCGGATCGCCGCGCCGAAGCGTGACAAACCGGTCTTCGCACATGTCATAGGCGAGCACAGATTCAATGGTATCTCCAAGAGTGGACACAGCGCTGCCGGATCCATGCACGGGAACCATGAACACCGTGCCCATGCTGATATAGGAATAGTTGGGCAACACGTGAAAATCGCGATTCGCCTGATGAAGCTTTGCCACCGTCTGCTTCAGCAGCATTCCGCTGTCAACGCGAATCCGGTTCCTGCCCAGTCGCAGCAGTTTTGCACTGGCGGTGGTCTGCACGATCGTACGTCCGGGAAACTTCCAGCCGAAATGAGTGACGCCGGTGTTGTATCCGGCAATCGCAATAGAGTTCCGGTTCCACGGATGACACAGCGTCAGCAGCTCCTCGACGGAATCCGGCCGCAACGTATGGAGGCTCCATACACCCAGCCCTGGCCTGACATATCGGGCGACAAGAAAGCTCAGCCAAAACACCACGCGCCGCCGAGCCAGGCGAACAAGTGGCAAACCGCTGTGACCGCCTTTTGCATCCATGTCCCGGATAGCTTGTCTCTCAGCACATTCTGCAGTGCCGAATTCTGTCCCAGCAGTGTCACGGTGTTCGGGAGTCGCGGGCGATCACATTCCAGCAGCAACTGAATCACAACATGCAGTTCGCCTTCTTCGATGAAGCAACTGCGAAACCGGGAATGCACAAGGGGATAGATTGGTGCGACGCGGCGCAGCAGCGACATACTCGGGCAAGCGGCAGAGGCGGCCCGAGTTCGCAACGCGGAAGCATCTCATCGACCGGTGGCGTGCCGACGCTCCCATCCGAACACTGTGCGCGGAACAATATGGCCGGCCTCGCAGAATGGTGACGCGAGCCACATGAGAGAAGACTTCAGCGGTTTCCCACTCCGCACGCATTCGATTGTAATCGCCGAAATGGGCGTGCAGCGAACTGACAATACACACCGCGAGGTTGGCATCGTCGGGAAGACAGTCAGCCAGCGACACCAGCAGCCGTCTTTCCGCCGGTGCCATTTCGGTCGACAGAAACACAACCAGCCGAATTCGCCACTGAGCCCGGTGAGCGGCCAACAGCGCCGCTCGGATCTCGTCGTTAGGACTGCTTTCGTGCGGCGGCAGATTGATCACGGTTCCCTGTGGACAGGACGCCGTCAGACTTTCGCGGAAACCTGTGGCACGCAGTCCCCGCGAGTCAACGATCAGACACAACTGGTCGCCAGCATTAGTCGCCGGGCCGGACGCGCGTGCATTTGTGTTGAGTGATTCCGGGAGTTTGCCGGCCGGCGAGTCAATCACTGAGGAACGCATTGGGAATGTGACGGGCATTGTTGATCTGCTACTTCCGTGCGTATGCGGGCCGACCGTATTGCACGGCGTCGCCCGGCTTGAACTGAAAGGCCAATGTGTCGTCAGGCTCCGTAATCAAAATCACTGTCGAACCCAGTTCAAACGTCGCGATCCATTCCCCCGCGCGAAACGACACCGGTGACTCCGGAAATGCGTGTGTGACTTTCGCCTTGTGGAACTTCAACGGCGACGGAAACGGGTGAGTGATATGGCCGACGCCCCATCCGGCCACCATCACAAGTACGAACTTCGCGCGATCGCCTTGCATTCTGAGAATCACGCGTTCGTTCAGCACGAATACGGGAAACTCGGATCGCTGAAACGGAGGATGCACCAGCAACCTGCGGCCGGGCACATGTGTCATCTGCAGCAGTCTGGCATCCGCGGGACAAAACACGCGATGGCAATCGCTGGGCGACAAAAAGCTCACGGCAAAGTGTCCTCCGTGAAAGCGTTGAATGTCATAGTCGGGCAACAGTGACGGCAGAGAATAATCGATGCCTTTGACCGTCATCACCGAATCATCTCGCAGAAGGCCGGCATCCTGGATCGTCGCATCGCACGGACACAAATAGCCTTCCGGTACGTTGGCAATTGGCCGGCATTCTTCGCGTATTCCGCGAGTAAACAATTCGTTCAGGGATCGGAATGCTGTCAGCGGCTGAGTCATTTCCCGTTCATCCAGCGCCTGGTATTTGTTGCCGTACACCAGCCCGAACACCTTGCGCCGCAGTCGCCGTGACGGAATGGGAACGCGCGACAGTCGTACGCCAACAGACGCGGCCAGCATATTGGCCATGCCGCCGTGAATGGTCTTTGCCTGGCGAATCTGTTCGCGGCGGGTTTGAAAAGTGGTGGCTGTCATCGATCGGCGGTCCTTCAGCAGTGAAGTGCGAGACTGGCAACTCGAAGAGAATTGGCAACAATCGTCAGCGACGGACCCACGCCCATCGAAGTTGGCAGCACGCTGCCGTCGACGACAAACAGATTGGCCCGGCCAAACAGCCGTCCGTCCCGATCCACCGACGCATGACGCGGACTAGAGCCCATGCGAACAGTTCCGCACTGATGAGCAACGTGTTCGTGTGAAGGGAACTCTTTGACGATCGTCGAGACAGCGCCCGTCGCGCGCAGGATGCGTTTCATTTCGCGTCCCAGCGCCTGGCCTCGCAGTTGATCGAAGCGGTTGAATGAATGTTCCAAACGAATTCCGCCGTCTTTGCGCAGAGACACGCGGTTCGCGGGATTCGGCAAGTCTTCGACAATTCCGGCCAGAGGCAACATGCGGGCGCGGAGGAACTGCACCACACGCTGCGGGACGTGTTTCAATCCCGATTTGGCCAGCAACAGAGGTCCCGGAGCCGGCAGAGACTGGACAATTCCCATCTTGCGAGGACAACCCGCCGTGCCGAAATAGAAGTCGGCAAACCCAACCTGTTTGACAAACGTGTGATCGGCTTCTGTCGCTCCGGCAAACAGTCCGATCGCGATGGGGGAATACCAGTGCATCATATAGGAGCATGATCAGTCCGTCATCGATGCCGACTTCAGCAGGATCGCGGGCGATCTGATTGCTCCGGCGCCGGTGAACACAACAGCGAGCTGTCAGGCATAGTTCCTGCTGACTGCTTCGGTCGCACAGATACGCCGGTGATCTGTCCAGTCCTGTTTGTTTCCAGCCGCAGAACATCGGTATTTGTCATCACGCGGATTGCCTCGACGCGGCGGGAGCCGTCAGGAGATCCGCTGCGGAACGGCGAGCACCGTGCGGGCACAAATATCCGGGCGTAGGCACGCAGCACAGCGGAACGATCGATCGCCAGCGGCAGCCGAAACGGCCGAAGCCCCTTCGTCCGGCAGCGGCCGATCAGTCGCAGATTGATATCTGCCATCGGCAGCACATCATGGGTATTGTGCTGACACGGAGGTTCCAGCGGACGGAAGCTATCCTGAGAGTCGCTCGCTGCCGCGAACAGCCGCTCGGCTTCATCATACCACGGAGCGAGATCCTCGTACTGAATGGGCCATTCCCACTGTTCGCGGGGAAGCTCGTTTCCATAATGTCGGCCAGGCAGAAAATCGTCGACACTGGGTCGCAGCATGACACCTCCAAACCGCCGTGCCGCCGCCTGAACGCCGCCCATATAGAGCCGCAGGGCCCCGAGCATTCACTTCGATGGAACGATCGTCGTATGGTCGTTTGTCGATGAGCGATGCCTGTTCGTCCAGCGGTTGTTGTGGAGACTGGCAGGGCATTGCCACGTTCGACCACGAGCACGCTGCGACCGGCGGAAGCCCAGACATAGGCGAACGCTGATCCGCCGGGGCCACTGCCAATGACGATGGCATCAAAATCGTAGTGCACGCAGATCCTTTGCAGCAGTGCGTTGCTCAGTCTCGATGAGTCGCGAGTACGGCAGTTTTCTGTCGACAAGCGCGAGTTATGAAACCGCCACGTCGTTCTGTAAATCCTGGGCAGGCGGAAAGTTGTGGTATTCACGAATACTTCAACGACACTTCGCCATTTCAACACAGCCATTTAGAGTTCGCCGTGTCTGGTGGATGAGCGATTATGCACCGGCCATAACCCGATTGCACAACCGAAGAACAAGGCATCGCGACAATTGGTTGAGCGGTCGCAAATGAACGATAACGAACGGCCTGTCGCCGTGAGCACAAGGAATGTGGAATGAGTACGGTGGTGGCCATTCAGCGGCAATATGATGAAGTCATTGCTCACAACTATGACCTCGATCCCTTGTCGCTGACAAATGATTCCCTCGATCACGCCATTGAACAGCTTGCTGCGGAAGGCTGTCTGGCGGCTGGCCTTCCCGCCCTGAGATCGCTCGATCCGGGCATGGGGACCGGCCTGTTTTACGAGAAGCTGCGCGTGAGTGCTCGCGAGCTTCTAATGTTCGGGCTGGACCTGTCCGGGCCGCATGGTCGAGATCGCTCGCGGGCGAATCCCGGACCTGACGGCGGCGGTGGATGATGCGGCCAACGTCGATCAGCATTTTCGCGGCGAAGTCTTCGATTTGATCTGCACGCACTTCATTACTGGTTTCGTGCCGCTCAGCCATCTTGCTCCGCGAGTGTTTCAAAAGCTGAAGCCCGGCGGATACCTGACTCTGCTGGGTGCCACCGGCGAAGCGTTCCCCGTTCTGCGCAGGAAGGCATCCGGGAAAATTCTGCAGCTCGTGTTTCGCGGCCGCAAGCCGGACCTTGCCAATCTGATCACGCCGGCCAACGCCGGTGAAGTCGCCGATCAATTGCTGCGGAACGGTTTTGAAATCATCCGGCTGGAGCTGCTGGAGCCGGAGCTGCGTTTCGCGAACTTTGATGATTTCATGGAGTTCGCTTACCACGGCGGCTGGCTGACTCCGTTCATTGAAGACATCGGACTGCATCAGGCGCGTCCGGCGCTGCGGAAACTGCTGAATTCCTTCGTGTTTCCGGTACGCGATCAGCATCGCATTGTTTCGGCGCTGGTTCGTCGTCCGGTGGACAGTGAATTCGACGGGTGATCTTCCGGCCCTGCCTGTAACCGCGGAGTGTCAGGACGGGACTCTGCAAACGACTGAAACAGCGGAACAGATTCCATGCGAGTTGCGATTGTTGCCGAAGTGTTTCTGCCGAAGATCGACGGAGTCGTGATTCGGACAATGAACCTGATTCGCCATCTCCGCGAGTCCGGCGACGATGTGCTGGTGATTTGTCCGGAAGCGGATGAGCGCGGAGACTGTGGCGTGGCTCTTGCTGAATTTCCCGCGTTTCCGTTTGTTGCGTATCCGGAATATCGAATTGGCACTCCGGATGATCGGCTGCTGAGCAGGCTGGACGAGTTCCGGCCGGATGTTTTGCACTTTCTGAATCCGTTTGCGTTTGGATTCCGCTGCCACGATCTGCTGCAGCGCCACGGTCGGCGGTATCCATGTGTTTTTTCGTTTCACACGCTGTACGGCGAATTCGTGAAGCGCTACCCGCTGCTGCGTCCCCTGTCGAAGATGCTGTGGTGGATGACGAAGCAGTATCACAACCAGGCTGACATGAATCTGACGGTGTCCGGGACGATGCAGCGCGAACTGGCTGCTCGCGGATTCGAACGCGTCGCGCTGTGGCCACCGGCCGTGGACAGTTGTCTGTTTGCTCCCGATCGCGCGTCGGCAGAAATGCGAACGATGCTGTCCGGCGGAGAGCCCGATCGTCCCCTGCTGCTGACCGTCTCGCGGCTGGCTCCGGAAAAGAACGTTGAGTTTCTGCATTCGGTCATGCAGAAGCTGCCACAGGCGAAGCTGGCGATCGTCGGTGACGGGCCTCATCGTGGTGTTTTGGAAAGCAAATTCGCCGACGTCGACGCGGTGTTTCACGGTTATCTGAAGGGTGAGCAACTGGCGTCGGCCTATGCGTCGGCGGATGCGTTCGTATATGCGTCCGAAACGGAGACGATGGGCAACGTGATTCTGGAAGCGATGGCATCGGGTGCTCCCGTCGTGGCTCCGCGAGCCGGCGGTATTCCGAGTCTGGTCGATCACGAAGAAACGGGCCTTCTGTTCGAACCCGGCGACGCGGATACGGCGGCCAGGCTGGCCGGGCGTCTGCTGGACGATTCCATTCTGCGTTCAATGATCAGCCGTTCGGCGAGAAACGCGGTCGAAGAAACCGGCTGGCGGCAGTCGATCGATCAGGTCCGCGAATGTTACAGGCGAACGATCGCCAGCGCGCTGAGCAGGTCCGCTCCGCGCCTTCATCGCCGCAGTCGCATGGCGGCCGTGGCGGTTCGAGGACTCGTGACGGCGTTTCGGGTTGTGTCGCCGCGTGGCGTGCTGCGCGATCGATTAACCATTCGCGAATCCGCGCGTGCGAAGTCAGATGATTCCATTCCGGTGACTGCTCCGGAAGCCGTTTCCGTCTCCACTTAACATGGATATGAACATGGAAGTGATTCCAGGCCAGCCACCGCGTTCGGTCCGCACGCTGTTCGTCAGCGACGTGCATCTCGGTTGCCGATTCGCTCAGACGGAACGATTCGTCGAGTATCTGGAAGCCGTTCATCCGGAACGCATCTATCTTCTCGGCGACATTCTTGACGGGTGGAAGCTGAAGGGATCGTTTCGGTGGAAGCCGATCTGCACGCGCGTGCTGAACCGCCTGATGGAACTGTCTCACGGCGGAACGGAACTCTATTACACACCGGGCAATCACGACGCGTTCATGCGTTGCCGGAATCTGCGGGATGCCGTGGCCGCCAGCGGGTTGCGGATTCACGTGGCGGATGAGTTCATTTTTGTGACACGCGACGGCCGCAGGTTTCTGCTGACTCACGGCGACCAGTTCGATTCGGTAGAAATGAACTACCGCTGGCTGTCGGTGGCGACGACTTACATCTACGAACCGTTCTTGTATCTGAACTGGTGTACGAGCCGCATTGTGCGTCGTCCGGACCGCAGTCCGTATTCGCTGTGCGGAGTTGCCAAGGAGCGTGTGAAGCGGGCGGTGAAGTTCGTGAGCAGTTTCGAGTCGCGAGTGGCAAAGCGAGTTCGGGAGCGTCGCTGCGACGGCATCATCTGCGGCCACATCCACAGTCCGCAGATCGTGGAATCGGAAAAGCTGACATACATGAACACTGGCGACTGGGTGGAAAACTGCACCGCCATCGTAGAACTCCACGACGGCACGCTGCAGCTGGAATCGAGTTACAAGAATCGCGAGACCCGGACGATGCGCGTGACGTGCGAGCCTGCCGTCGATGCGTTCTCATCCGATCCCGGCGACACGGAGGACGAAATCCGCGAACCCAGCCGCAGAGTTGTTGCCTGACAGGTTACCGAGTTCATCATCCGTGGCGGATTCCTGGCAGCACAGCGCCCCCTCAGGGTGTTGGTCACGGCGAGTTGTCGGCGTTGTAAGTCATCGTCACTCGAGAACCGGTCGGCAGACGATACTGAACTGTCGGGTGTTGGTGGTCCCATGCGACTTCATGCCAACCGTTTGGCAAATCGTAGTGTGGGACAAGCAGGCGGAATCATCAAAGCATTCAAAAACATGCCGCCCCATATCCGATCTCGGCGAACGAAGACACGGCCTGCCTGCTCCGTCCCACCTGCGGTCGCGTAACGGATATCCGTGGGGCGGCGCGGGCACGGTTCGGGTTGATTGAGCTCAGCTTTCAGCGAACCTGAAGCTTTCCACAGACCGGATTGGAGTCCGGCTGCTCGTATGTTCGATGTGTTATCGGGCCACGACCTGCCGCTGCCGGTGGCGTCACACGCTTCGCTCGTCGCATGGCAAGACCCGTCAGCGGGTCTGGTGTTGCTTGACCTTAACAGCAATCAGAAGGTTGTCACACTGCCAGTCACTGACAACGTGGAGGCGCTCGATTTTTCGCGTGACGGCCGATATCTGGCAGTCGGAAGCGTCGAATCTGTCATCTACGACCTGTCAGCGAACGCTCAAAACGTCGTTCTGGATGGCATCGGAAGGCCAGCCAACTGTCTCGCGTTTCCCCCGGACTCATCCGGCGTGGCAGCCGGTATGCAG
The DNA here is from genome assembly GCA_041398785.1 of Planctomycetaceae bacterium. NCBI lineage: Bacteria > Pseudomonadati > Planctomycetota > Planctomycetia > Planctomycetales > Planctomycetaceae > Planctomycetaceae bacterium. The sequence goes on from JAWKUA010000008.1 coordinate 124,172, forward strand.
GGCCGCACGATTCACCTTTCGAAACTGGCCCGAGATGGAAATTCGCAGAATGCCGTTCACAGTCGAGTGCTGCACTGCCATGCGGGAATCGTCCGTGCTGTGTTGTATTCTGCCGACGGCGAAACATTGTTTTCAGCAGCCTCCGATCGCACGATCCGCGTCTGGGACGTTGCGACCGGACAACAGCGAGCCGTTCTGAAAGGCCACACCAACAACGTCGACTCGCTGGCGTTGTCGCCCGACGGCCGCACACTGGCTTCGGCGGGATCTGACAACACCGTCAGGATCTGGCGAACGGCTTCGGAGCGCGACGTTCGCGATTTTCCGTAGCCGACTGACTGGTTTGACGGCACCTGTGCGTCACGGCTGCGTTGGCATTTTCCGTCACCTCCTGATTCGCACGATCGCTGTGCCAAGGTGCCGGTTGTTCCATCCCGGCGAGCTGATTTTCCATCGCAGCCCTGCACACCTGGCAGGGTTGCGCCGGAGCGGTGTAGCTTGGTTCCCTGTTTCGGCAGACCTTTCTCTGCCGGCGGAGCAGGCGTTTGAAAGCGCTGTTCACGTCGCCGGATTCGCGGTAGACTCGAAAGACTCTGCCACCGCCTTCCCGCCTCAACCCGCATCGGGAACCTGCCATGCTGTCAATCCTTGCCCGACCTGACGCCGGCCAGCGTCTGTGTAACGGAATCTCACGTCGCGACGCGTTGCGGATCGGTTCGCTGGGAAGCGTGGGACTGACTCTGCCGCAACTGTTGCGCGCAGAGGAATCGAAACCAGCGTCCGCGGGCAAACGGCACAAGTCGGTCATCATGATTTACCTGTGCGGAGGCCCGCCGCATCAGGACATGTACGACATCAAAGTCGACGCGCCAAAGGAAATTCGCGGCGAGTTCCAGCCGATCGCGACGAATGTACCGGGCATTGAAATCTGTGAGCTGCTGCCGGGGCTGGCTCGCAATATGGACAAGCTGGTGCCCATCCGGTCGATGGTCGGAGCGAAGGATGCTCACGCTTCGTACCAGTGCATGACGGGCTATCACCAGCAGAACGAAGCGGCCGGGGGCTGGCCTCATTTCGGTTCCGTGGTCAGCCATTTTCAGGGGCCGGTCAATCCCGGAACACCGCCGTTTGTCAGCCTGTGTTATCGCACAAAGCATACTCCCTATAACGAACCGGGAGCCGGCTTTCTGGGACTCGGTCAATCCGCGTTCGCGCCGAAGGGGCCTGGCCGCGACGACCTGGTTCTGCAGGGAATCACGCCGGAACGCCTCTCGAACCGTCATCAACTGCTGACATCGATCGATCGTTTTCGACGGGAAACCGACGCCAGCGGCCGGATGGACGGCATGGACGTGTTCACCGAACAAGCGATGAACATTCTAACGTCGCCGGAATTGTTCAATGCGCTGGACGTCACCAAAGAGTCGCAGGAAACTCGCGACCGCTATGGCGTGCAGGACGAAACCAAACCGCGAGGCGACGCCGCTCCGCTGTGTCCTCAGAACTTCCTGGTGGCTCGCCGGCTGGTGGAAGCCGGCGCGCGAGTCGTCCCGGTGAATCACAGCTTCTGGGACTGGCACGGCAACAACTTCAAGACCGCTCGCCACGAACTGCCGATCTTCGACCAGGGCGTTTCGGCACTTGTTGAAGACCTGCACGAACGAGGGCTCGACAAAGACGTCACGGTCGTGATCTGGGGCGAATTCGGCCGGACTCCCAAGATCAACAACGACGCCGGACGCGACCACTGGCCAAACGTCTGCTGCGCACTGCTGGCCGGCGGCGGAATGCAAACCGGCCAGGTGATCGGTGCCACCGACCGTCTGGGCGGAGAAGCCGCCGAGCGTCCGGTGACGTTTCAGGAAGTGTTCGCCACGATCTACCACAACCTTGGCATCAACCTGGATTCCGAACGCCTGTTCGACTTCCGCGGCGTGCCACGTTCGTTCGTGGAACCCGGTGTGAAGCCGATTGCGGAACTGGTTGGGTAGCAGCGCGCCGCCAACGCGACCTACTGCCGGTTTTCCAGCAGATACCGCAGATGAAACCGGCGGATGCCAGCGCCTCCGCGGCGTTGTCCAGGTCCGACCGCCGCAGCAGGACATCGACGTCGCGAGTGAACCTCACCGCCGCCCTGTCGAGTCGTCCGACCCATTCCACAACCGCGTTTTCGCCCGGTATGGCGTATGCGACCCCGCCGGCTTCCAAAGCCGCGACGGCTCGTTTCAGCCGCTACTGTACTTCTTCGATCGCCATCGCGACTCGGCTCCAGCCTGAGGTCTGTTGCGAACCTGCCGGCATCGTCAACCTGTTTGAAAAATGAATCCGGTGTGTGCGACGAACAGGACAGCCAGTGTATCACGGCGCAGCGGCATTGATTTACTTATCCGCTGCCGTGAGAATTGGCCGATTGCGGTTATTGGGAACCTGCGGCGCGCGTCACGCCGATGTTCCGTCCAGCGTAAGAGGGCCCGGACAAAGCGCATGTCTGACGACAAGTTTACAGGCCGAAAACTGGATGACCGCTACCACCTGGCGCGGCGGCTGGATGCCGGTTCGTTCGGTGCCGTCTACGAAGCCGTCGACCTGAAATTCGACAGCACCGTCGCCGTCAAAATTCTGTTCGAACAGAACCTGGAATCCGCGTCGTCGTTCCGCAAGGAAGCCCGCCTGGCTCGCCAGTTCAAGCATTCCAACGTTGTCACTGTGTTCGACTACGGCTCTGACAAAAAGCTGGATGTCGGCTACATCGTGATGGAGTTCCTGAAGGGGCACCGGCTGGATCAGTTGATCGTGCCGGAATCACCGATTTCGGACCGCATGATCGCGAAGTTCACGGACGAAATCGGATCGGCTCTGCAGTCGGCGCACGAACGGCAGCTTGTGCATCGCGACCTGAAGCCCCGCAACGTCATGCTGGTCGACGAAGGCACGTCGCATGAACGCTTTGTGCTGCTGGACCTGGGACTTGCCAGCCAGACAGATTCCACAGCGACTTTGCGAAATCAAACGCTGGACGGTGCCATGACGCCGCACTACGCGTCGCCGGAGCAGTTCAATCAGGGCACGGTCGATTTTCATTCCGACATTTATTCCTTCGGCACGGTGCTGTACGAGCTGATCACGGGAAAGATCCCGTTTCCACGCGAGCAATTGCTGGGAATGATGATGGCGATCTGTAACGACCCGCCGCCTCCGTTCTCTCAGTTCGCTCCCGACCGCCAGGTTCCTCCGGAACTGGAAGCCGTTGTGATGCAGTGTCTGGAAAAACGGGCGGAAAACCGGCCGTCGTCGATGCAGGAAGTTCGCGATCGCGTGCTGGCGTCGATGGGTTTTGCGACCGGCTTCTACGATTTTCCGGGCCGGGACACGTCGCAGTCCGGCAGCAGTTCGACGCTGACTCCCGCGCATCACGCGGACGTCGACCAACCGTTTGATTCGAAGGAGACCGTCGCGCCGCCGCGCCCGGGTTCCGGAAGCGACATCAGCCGGACGGCGCTGCCGGGATACCCCGCCGAATCGCGCGCAACCGGAACCCTGTTGCCCGGCGAACCACCGACAACCGACGTCGCCGGAACGCTCGAGCCGCCCGGTACCGGTGGATTTTCGACCGGCGACACAGCGCCCCCGGGCAGCCGCCGGGCGTCCGGCTGGGCAAGACCGCACGCTCGCCGCGAGACCGCGTCCAAAGGCAGGACCTGGCTGTTGCTGACTCTGCTGCTGGTGCCGGCTGCGGTTGTCGCGGCGATGCTGTACGTCCCCGGCAAGAAAGAAGCGACGACTCCACCGCGACCTTCGACCGTGCAGTGGGAGCCTCCCGCCGGTTTCGCACCGGTCGAGGGAGCGGAATTCGTGACCAGCGCCGAAAATGGTGTCTCATATCCCGATTGGATTGAGCGTGATCTTGGCGGCGATCTGCGCGTGCGGTTTCGGTTGATCCTGACTTCGCCGGATCTGGGTCGCGAATGGAAGATGCCGCCGTTCTATATCATGGAAACGAAAGTCTGGAACGAACTCTTCAACAGGTTCTGGGACGAAGCCGGGAATCAGACGTTTTCCGGAGCCGATCAGGACCGATGGCGAAACGGCGGCCAGGCAAATGGTGACGACGTACCAGCCGCCGGGCATCCGCGAAACCCGGTCTTTCGAGTCCACGCGATGCAGGCCTACGAATTCGGCGTCTGGCTCGGTGGTGAAAAAACGTGCCACCTGCCAAACCGTGACCAATGGAAGCTGGCCGCCGGACTGCCGCAATGGGAGGCGATGTCCGCCGAAGACCAGACCCGATGGCCCGAAGGACCGTACCACGGACCGTGGCAGCCGGATTCCTCCGACATCGCCGTCAACCGATACAGCACGGGACCGATTCCGGTGATGAGTTCGAAGGCGGATGTCAGCGTGACAGCGTGTCACGACATGGCGGGAAATGGCCTGGAACTGACGGAAAACATCCTTGGCGGCGGCATCGTCGGTCCCGAAGTTGTTGTGCCGGGCGGCATTGATGTTGACCAGCGAGTCGAACTGCAGGGTCGGTCTTATCAGTCGACCACGGGCCCGCTGCAATGGTCTGATCTGAAGACCACGGGACTGCCGCAGACAACCGGCTACGTTGACTTTGACCCCATGGTTGGCTTCCGCGTCGTGCTGGAAACGAACTGATTGCTCGCGCGGAGCGCCGATTTTGAATCAGCACGAAACTCCGGCAGCGATCCCTCGAAAATGGCTTTCCTGAGCTGTGACCGATCGGAGTCGATAAGATGCCGGAAAATTCGAGGCGAAGGTTCTGGCGAAACCGAACCTGGTTTCGCCCTGATCGCAAACTCCGCCAGCGAAACGGACGGTGAACCATGAATTCTTCCGATCGGCTTCGTCACGATACCACGCGCTGGTTGTCCTGGTGGCAGGCGGCCACGGTTGCCGTGTTGCTTTTCTGGTCAACCGCCGGCGTTGCTCAGCCGCCGGATCCGGCACCGACTCCCGTGTTGCGGCACGATCCCGGCGGACCCGACAGTTTCGTGAAGGCACTGCAGTTCGCTCCTGACGGGAAGACTCTGTACGTCGCGGGGTGGAATAAGGTTGTGCAGGTTTACAAAGCCGGCGACCTTCCGGAATTTCACTACGAACCCAGGCTTAACTACCGCGTGCCGGTCGGGCCGGGACGATTCGGAATGATTGAGGCCATGGCGCTGTCGGACGACGGCCGATATCTGGCCGTGGCCGGACCGGGCTGGGCGAAAAGCATGGATGCGCTGATGAAGGTCGGCTACGTCTGGCCGCGCGGGGCTGCCGATGAGGCCATCTGGAATGACGTCGGCACGATCTACGTCTACGACACGAACTCCCGCGAATGCCGAGTCCTGCGAGGACACCGCGGCGATATCCGACAGCTTGAATTTCCCGCTGGCGGCGGTGAGCAGAATCAGGCTCCGCGGCTGGTGTCGGTCGGTTTTGAATACGAAGGCGAAACGATCAATCAGTCCGTGCGCGCGTGGTCGATCGACGACGGCACCCCCATCGGCCAGCCGCTGATGCTTCCCAACAGCAATCTGCCGCCGCGCATTCGTGCCTGGAGCGATCAACAGAACTCGCTGCATGTCGCGGTCAGCATCTCGCAGATCACAAGCTCCGGCGCCACGTCGGAGCTGAAGCTCTGGAGCCCCTCGCGGAATGCCGTCGCCACGTCGCTTCCCGTCAGTCCGGGTGTGTTCGCGATTGAGCTTTCCGGAAGCGGCGGTTCCCGGCGTCTGTTCGCCGGACACACAGGCGGCGCGTCGGCATACAACGTCAGCGACACCGGCCGAAACGCACGTCAGGCTATCAGCGGTCTCTCCGCCGGAGCGACTCCGTTCGCCGCCGCGGAGATCCCGTCTGCGAATTCAAACACGGCGTCACGGGTCGCGTTCATATCCATTCAGGGAACCGACGGCGGCGACCTGGAGTACTGGCTGAACATCGCTGACGGCGGTCGCTCGCGGCCTGTTGGCCGACTGTGGACAAACACGAAGGAGCGGGGAGAAACCAGTACCCGGCTGCGCGAACCGGCGCTGGTGGTGTCGGCCGACGGTCAATTGCTGGCCGCAGCAGGATTTCAGGGCAACGATGTTCGGGTCTATAAACTGGCCGACCTTCCCAGCGCCGGAGTTCGCGGCGAAATCGCGCCTTCGCAGATTCTGGCGTCGGAAAATGCCGTCCCCTCGCATGCGGCGTTCGCCAGACGAGACAACGCCACCGGCATCGCCATCGGTTTCGGAAATGCGTCTCAAACGGCACCGGTGCTTTCGAATGGTCGACCCTTTCCTTCCGGCACGCTGATTCTGGATCCCGGCACCGGCACGCTGGCCGACAACGCGACGGGATGGACGCCCGACGTCGCGTCTCCGGGACGATTGACGGGGCGGTTGTCGACAGATCGAAGCACCGTGATTGTCAGCGGCGCGTCGGCATCGTTGGCGTTGACGATTCAGGTGCCGCAGGCATTTCGGCCGCCGGATGTGCTGGCGGAAGTGACGGCTTATGTGCTGTGCCCGGCGGTCGGGAAAAATCCACCGCTGGCGATCGTGGCGACACACATTCAAGGCGAACCGTTCCTGAACGTATTCCGCGCCGATACCGGTGACTTCCTGCGCGAACTGACCGGACACGTTCGGCGGATTTCAAACCTGTCGCTGTCCGCCGACGGAAATCTGCTGCTTTCGTCGTCACTGGATGGCACGGTGCGAGGCTGGCTGCTGGAAGATCTTGTGGACACGACGATCGGTCATGTCGGCTTGCTCAACGGTCTGCAGGTCGCTGCGCGCGACGGGAGGTTGATCGCCGAGAAGGTGCAGCCGAATACTCCTGCCGCGACCTCCGGCATCCGCGAAAACGACGTCATAGCGGGACTCGTACACGACGGCGAAGTCGTGACGTTTGAGAATCCTTCGCAGTTTTATCTGCACATGTCTCGCACGCCGCCCGGTCCGCAGGCAACCGTTGTCGTACGGCTGACGCGAGGCGGCAGGAACACGGACGTCACCGTTCCCGTCGGTCAGGGAGCCGACATTCGCGAACCGCTGTTTTCCATTCTGGTGCAGAATGTCCCCGGCCAAAACGTTGCCGGCGCGAATGCCAACGCGGCCTGGAACTGGCTGGTCTGGAGTCCGCTCGGCCAGTTTGATCTCAGCGGTCCCGAGCTGGAACAGAGGCTCGGCTGGCATCTGAACACGGGCGACGACGGTGCACCGGTCACATATTCTTCCATCGATCAGTATCGCGACCGGTTCTGGCACGAAGGACTGCTGGGTCGGCTGCTGACGGGAGATCACCTGGCACTTCGGCCGGCTGCTCCGCCGCCGATTCTGGTCTCGCTGCTCAGCGACGACGGACAGGTGGCGACTCCGGACTACGACAACGATCTGGTCGTTCGACAGGCAGGCGGTTCGCTGCTGCTGGAGTTTCCGGACGACGCCGGCCGAATGGTGCGAAGCGCCGAATGGCAGATTTCGGACGGCGAAGGCGGCAACTTTGCTCCTGTTCGCGGCGACCTCTGGGAAGCTCGACTCAACGCCGCTCAGGTTAACCGGGGCCAGCGATTCCTCAATATCCGCCTGCTGACCGCCGATCAGCCGCCGCGGGAAGTCAGCCGACGGTTTGGTCTGCGGTATCAGCCGGCGGCTCCCGAATTGAAGCTGGTGTCGCCGGACAACAACATCGGCACCGTCGCGGACGCTGTCCTGCCGCTTCACGCGACAGCCGCGTTCGCAACGCCCGGACGCGTCGTGCTGACTCACGGATTCGACGACAACCAGTCCGTCGAAACAACCACCGACTTCGAAACCTCCGGCGACCTCCGCCAGGACATCACTCTGCGGCCCGGCCGAAACACCCTTCGGCTGGTCGCCCGCAACAATGACATCCCCGACGACGTTGCTGACTTCGCGTTTCTGGAAGAATCCTCCCTCGAAATCACGGTGACCTACACGCCGGTTGAAGCCCCTGTGATCACAGTCGAAAGTGTCGAAGTCACCGAAACCGGACAAGCTGCGGATTTGAACGACGGCTCACTGACGGTTGACCGATCGAATATCACTATCCGCGGCACGATTGCCGGCGATCGACCGCTGACGGAAGCGTCTTTCCGATTCAACGATCAGGAATCCGCGTTTGCCGGTTTCACAGCGGGCAGCGCGCAGCAGTTTCCCTTCAGTCGGCAACTGCAGCTTCAGCCCGGTCGACAACGGCTCACGATCTCGGCGTCCGCTGGCGGTGAATCGGGTACGCTGGACCTGGACCTGAATTTCCATCCGGCGCTTCCCGCTGTCACTGTGCTGTCACCGGAACGGCAGCGAACCCTCCTGGACGCGTCACGCGATGAGCACTCTGTTGCACTGCACGCTCGCGTGGAGCAATTGGGGGGTGACTATCCCTTCGAGTTCGATGTGGCGGTTGACGGGCAGACCATTGACCGAAGTTTGCTGTCCTTTGACGCGGCGTCGGGAACATTGTCCGGAACTCTGCCCCTGGTACCGGATGCGAATCAGCAGTCAGACGAGCACCGGATCGAAGTCCGCCTGGCGAATGAGTGGCGGCGGGAGTCCGTGCATCCGCTGGCGGTCGAGTTCCGGCATCCGCCACGGCTGGCCGACGTCACCGTGAACCGACCCGGCGATTCCGCGATTGCAGACATCCTCTGCCAGGTCGAAACTTCGCCGTCTCGTCCCGTGACAAGTGTTGAGGTCACAGTCAACGGCAGTCCGGTTCCCGTCGACCGTTTCAGCGTTGACGGCGATGATCCGTCGCAGCATCAAATGCGGATTCCCGATGTCCCGCTCCGGGAAGGTCCGAACGAAATCAGCATCGTGGCGCATAACCGAGACGGCCGGTCCAATGCCGCCGATGCACGGGAAGTTGTACCGCCTCCGCCGAAACCCGCCGTCATTCGGTTGCCAAATCCCGTCGGACAGGTGTCGAGTGCTGAGCTGCCGATCGCGTTTTCCGTGGAATCCGAATCACCGCTGCAGCGCGTGGACGTCGTTGTGCGGCAGGATCGCGGACCGGAACTGCGAACGTCGCTGCTGGCGAACGCCGCCGACCGGCCGGGCAGCGTGCAGACCTTCCGTCACGAGTTGAACCTGAATCCGGGCACCTCGGTTGTGCGAATTGAAGTGCAGAATCGGGGAGGCTTGTCGGAAAGTTCCTTCGCCGTGTCCTATGTGCCGCCTCCGGTCAGCGTGCACCTCACCAGTCTGGAACCACTGAATCAGCAAAGTCCCGCCGCGCTGCCGAAGCTGACCGATGGGAGACTGGTGTTTGATCAGCCGGCCGGTTTCTCCCGGGCGACGCTGCACGGTTTTGTTTCCTGGTCGCCCGGTATCCGGCCGACGGCCGATACCTGGACAGTTCGCGTCTGGATCAATGGCTTTCTGCGAAGCACGTCAGCTGTCGTCAACGAAACGAAGCGTCGCACGGAATTTCAGATGCCGGTTGTGCTGAATCAGCGTTCCAACCGAATTCGCATTGAAGCCGCTGTCAACGACCTGAACCAGCCGCTCAGCGATGAGAACCTGGCGCTGCTGGAAGACATCCCCGTGCGCTGCACGAACCCGGAGACTCGGCAGCGGCTGCACCTGGTGCTGATGGGACTGCAGATGTAAGGCGATCGAAATGTGGCCAGCGCCGAACAACTGCGCGACCTCGCCGATCAGGCACTGCTGCTGCAGGCTCCCGAAAGCGCGTTTGAAAAGATCGAGCTGTACCCGACGCTGACCGGGGACAACGCCCTTGGCCGGCAGTTGAAGACCGTCATGTGGAACGTCGAACGGGAACTCCGACAGCAGCGCGACGCCGGTGCGCAGCCAAACGACGTCGTCATGTTTTACTACCGAGGCCGCGAACATCGCCGCACGACGGGTGATGACGGTGACTTCGTGCTGGAAGACTTCGCGAACCGCGCCGTCGTTCGCGACCCCGCCAGGCGCGACGCAGCTTTCCGCGATACTCAATCGATCACCGGCACCTACCTGTCGGCACTGTTCAAGCGGCTGCCTGGAGCCCACGTCGTGTTTCTGGACATGGAGGATCCTCAGCCGACGATACCGGTGGCCGGGAGATACGGACATGACTGGCCCCATTTTCCGAACCTCGGACTGTTCCGTGTCGCGTGGACCGGGCCGCAGCCGGGAATCACGAACCCGCCGGGACCGCTGCTGACCGCCGTGCGCAAAGCCACCGCGGAACCGGATTCCGACGGTGTCGTCGTGCTTGGAACGATCGCCAAAGTGGTAGAATCGTATTTCGCCGGTTCCCGGTCCACTTCGGTCGAAACGGTTGTTCCGCCGGATCTGGCCACACTGACGCTCGCAAGGCTGGGGCGAGGACAGTCGCCTGACCGCTGACGTCTGCCAGCGGACGCGTGCCGGAAACGTAACCACGGTTCGAAGGTCCGGCGGTGTTCGTCATGCACATCGCAGTTTCGCTGTCTTGCCGGATCGTCAAAGACTGCCGGCAATCCGCAGATGAAATAAGCGGGATTCCCGCACGTGGTTTTTTTCCGCGTGAAGGGATCTGCACGATTCGCCGTCACCCTGTACGTCTGTTGTGGCCGATTCAACTTCATGGATTCGGCCCGTTCGTACCGTTGTCAGGTACGTCGTGGCCAGCAAGGCTTTGCCGCATCGTTTGGCCGGAGAGGTCGCCGGCTGACACGGTATGACGGCTACACACGCAGGGAAGGCGAGTTTCTATGATTCGGCACAGGCTCATCGACGGGATCGGCGCGCGCTGTTCCCGAATCTTTCTTGCTGCTGCCACTAGTCTCTCGCTGGGCGCTACCGCCTTCGCCGAATCAGACTGGGTTGGACCCAGTGGCGTCGGTTGCGGCACGGGCTGTGGTCCCGGTTACGGCATCGGTTGCACCGAAGACAACTGCACGGACCTGGCGGCTCCGGTAACGACGGAACCCATATACAGCCCGTCACCAAATCCGATTCAGGAATCTCCCGCCTACTCTCAGCCCGCAACTACGCCGTCAAATGCGTTTTCCAGCGGGACACCGCAGGGCTTTCCGTCGTCGACTCCTTCCGGATCGAACATTTTCTCCGGCGGCGTTGAAGGAACCCTCACGGCTCAGGCTCACGCGCCCGGCTACATCGACAACGCCCTTCCGCAAAGCCAGTTCCGTATCCGGTTCGACGGTGGCTGGAATAATGTGACCCCCGACCGGGCGGAATTCTTCTACGCTCAGTGCGGTTGTGCCGGAGGACCGGGCCCGGGCGATCCGAACACCGGTACGATCAACGGCCGAGTTGACTATCAGGACATTCGAGCCTACCTGGAAATCGCGACGGGGAACCGTTCGTCTATCTTCGGTGAAATCCCGATTCGCTTTATTCAGGGTGTTGGTCCGCTGGACAACCGCGGCAACGGAACCGGCACCGCCAGCGGTCTCGGCGATATAGATCTGGGCTTCAAGTACGCTCTGACGACCGATCCAAACGACATCCTGACCTTCCAGTTGCGTGCGTACCTTCCGACAGGCGACGCGGACCGCGGTCTGGGAACTCAGAATGTGAATCTTGAGCCCGCACTGCTGTGGCGAAGCCGTGTCAGCAACCGGGTCACGGTCTTCGGTGAACTGCGTGACTGGATTCCCATTCAGGGCAGCAAATTCAACGGTCAGAACTTCGCGGGCAACGTTCTGCGATATGGACTGGGTGTCGGTGTCACGGCGTACGAAGACTGCAACCTTCAGGTGTCACCCATCACGGAACTTGTCGGCTGGTCCGTTCTGGACGGTCTGGTGAACGACGCGGCAGTGACCGCCGGCGGTCTGGGACTCGGAAACCCGCCGGTTTCCGCGAAGACGACCATTGTCAACGCGAAGTTCGGTCTGCGAACAATCTTCAAGCGGAATGGAAGTTCACTGTACTTCGGCTATGGCCGCGCGCTGACCGGTACTCACTGGTATCAGGACATCGCCCGAGTCGACTACACCGTCTACTATTAAGCCGCCGTCCGCTCTTATGCGGCATCGAACACAAAAGCCCGGCATCGCAATGATGCCGGGCTTTTTTTGTGTTCGACCTCGTTCCGTCAGCAAACCTTGTCTTTCTATTCGACGACAAGTTCGCTTTCGGCGTTGTTCAGGATGCGCTTGACGGACATCACCGTGGTGACCGCAGCGACTTCCCGGAACTGATCGCGGGGGGCGGTGGATTCCTTTTCTTCCTGCGTCACCTTCACTTCCCAGCGCACGAGACCGAACGGCACATCGGCGGCCACCCAATAGTCGCCGGTGTTCGTCGATCGCATCCGAGTGCTCTCGATCGTCAATTCGCCCTTCAGATGCTTCGACGGGAATGACTGTCCGGCTTTCGTCTGCGGCACTTCGGACTCCGTCACGACTTCCGGAGAACTGTAGTTGGTCAGTTGCGTCATTGTCGGATACACGCGCAGTGCCCGGCTGGTCATCGGTTTGACGGGATTTTCTCCCAGTCGCTGAAAGCCCTTGACGATCGGCAGCTGATCGTTCGGAATGGAATCCGCGTCGACGGCTGTATCGATGACTTTGCTCTCCGGAATCAGGACCTTGTAAATGGTCGCCCCGACCGGCCCCGGATCTATTCCCGCGGCCCCGGCTGTTCCGGTGACGGTCTTGATTTCGATCCAGCGGCACGGCTGACGTGTCCCTTCGAACTCCGCGTCCTCGCGTCCGACCGACTTGATGGACAGTTCCCGCGTAAAGGACAGCACTTCCTTGCCGTCCGGGATATCCGGACGGAAGTTTTCCTGCACGAACGTGCCTTCATATTCGATGCCGATGCCGTCCTGCGGCAGGTTGAAGATCAATCCCTGCGCCGGCGCCGATTCACAGGCAACAACGATGATTCCCAGGACAGCGGCGACAACGGCTGATCGGTTTCCCACGCTCATGAGCAGCGAACCTCGTAACGAAAACTCCCGGAGCAGTATTGACTTACGTTGGGATACAGTGTGTCAGCCAAACGGACTTTGACGCAAGAGGAAACGGCATTGGCCTGCGGGATTCCCCCGGCCTGCCGTTTCTACCGGTCAAACTCACCCCAATTGCTACTCCACAATGACGACCGGGTCTTTCAGGACGTCGAATCGGGGCCGGACACCCAGTCCGGCTTCCCGAGACGCCGCCATCCGACCGTCCTGACGATGCGGTGCACCTTCCGCGTTGCTGACGGTGACATAACTGTTGAAATCGGTACTGGTAAACAGGAACTCCGTCGGCGTGCTGTGCGCCAGAGCCGCGATCGCTGCTGTCGTGATATCACCGCCCCAACTGTCTTCGATCGTCATGGCGATCCCCAGTGACGCGCATAAGTCGCGAGCCTGCCGGGCCTTCGTCAGACCGCCGAATTTGCTGATCTTGATGTTCACGACATCGGCTGCCTGGTCTGCGTGAGCCTTCAGCAAGACGTCGATGCCATCGACGTGCTCGTCGATGACGAACGGCAGACTCGTGCGACGCCGGACCGACAGGCACTCTTCGTAGCTCAGACACGGCTGTTCGATGTACACGTCGACGTCCCGAACAGCGTTGACCACTCGAACAGCCTCGTGCATCAGCCAGCCCGTGTTGGCATCCGCAACCAGTTTGTCGCCGGGCTTCAGCACCTCGCTGACTGCGATGATCCGTTCAATGTCTTCGTTCGGATTTCCTCCGACTTTCAACTGAAACCGACGATAGCCCTCCGCGCGATAACCTTCGACGTTCTTCGCCATGTCGGCGGGAGACTGCTGGGAAATCGCCCGGTACAGCACAAAGTCGTCTCCGTAGCGACCGCCGAGCAACTCGCACACCGGCATTCCGGCGGCCTGACCCAGCAGGTCCCAGCACGCGATATCGATCGCTGATTTCACGTAGGAATGACCCTTCATCGCTCGATCCATCAATCCGTTCAGCTTACCCGGCTGCGTGGGATCTTCGCCGATCAAATGCGGGCCCAGTTCGCCGATCCCGGTTCTCACTCCCTTCGCGTATGCCGGCAGATAGAACGGGCCCAAAGGACACACTTCGCCGTGTCCGGTCAGACCGATGTCGGTTTCGACCTGCACGACCGTGCTGTCGAAAACTTCGACCGACTTGCCGCCGGACCACTTGTAGCTTCCCTCATGCAGCGGAAGGTCGACCTGATAGGCAGCGATACGCTTGATTTTCATAAGGTGTCCATCTTCGATTGGCAGCCGGCTGCTACAGAATTTTTCGCGTCAGCGTCAACAACCGGAAATCCATCGCTCTGTCGCCGGGGATCTTTGTTGCTCGCAATTCCAGAGTCCCGGTGCCGGAATTCAGGTGGATCGTGCCGGCCGTCATTCTGGCCCAGTGCTGCTCATAGGATTCCTGGCGAGGCACCCGGTCCTGTGCTGCGCCAACGAGTTCCGATTCGTGAGCGGTCGTTATCGTGGATGTCAGTGAGTCGTCGTTGAAGCTGAGTCGCAGTTCTGTTCCGACGGATGATTCCGGACACGTGTAGTAGATGTCGACTTCGTAGTCGCCGGTCGCCAGCACCTCCGCTTTCCACAGAAGAGCGTCGTCGGTGCTGGTCCAGTTTGTAAAGAACGAGCTGTTGGGAAACCGGTTTGACCGTTCGATCATTCCCAGCGACGTCGCGTCGCGCGCCGGAAGCTGCGTGACGGCGGCATCCGGATGAGCGATGACAAACGGCCGATGATCGTCGTCGTATCCCGGCATGACGTCGTCGCGATAACGTTTTGCTTCCGCTTTCATCGTCGCCGTGATTTCCGGATGCTGCTGGCTGACATCTGTGTCCTGGCCAGGGTCCGCCGCCATGTCAAACAACCGGCCGTCGGTGTCCAGCCGGTACCGCTGGCTGCGGACACTGACACTGTCCCGCCACGACGATACGATCAGTCGTTCCGGCCATTCGGCTTTGGCGGACAGCAGCAGCGGTTTCAGACTGAGTCCGTCGAACGGTTTGTCGTTCTTCGTGTCGATATCCGCCAGCTCCGCCAGTGTTGGATGCAGATCGATGGCCGCGGCGATCTGAGTCACCAGGCTGCCGGGTTCGATTCTTCCCGGCCAGCGGACCAGCAGCGGCGAACGCACTCCGCCTTCGTCCGTTGAACCCTTGCGTCCCTTCATTCCGCCGTTCCACCGCCAGCCGTTTGGTCCGTTGTCACAGAAATACACGACGATCGTGTTGTCCGACAAATGTGCTTCGTCCAGCGTCTGCAGCAGACGACCGATGTTCCAGTCAACGTTTTCGCACATCGCCAGCGCCGCCCGGATGTGGTTGATGTCTTCTCTGTCGGGGTCGCGGTTGTGCATTTTCAGCTCGGCGTCTCGAAACCTGTTCCACCAGCGGTCCGGCACCTGCATCGGCGAATGCGGCGTGTTGTAGGCCAGGTAAACGAAGAACGGCTCGCTTTGGTGCGACCTGATGAATTCGATCGCTTTGTTCGTGAGATCGTCCGTGATGAACCCATCGCCCTGTACGATGCGGCCGTTGTGTTCCAGCATAGGGCTGAAGTAGTGTCCCCAGTGTCCGGAACAGAAACCGTAGAATTCCTCAAAGCCGCGTGCGTTCGGGTGGTAAGGATACTGTGTGCCGTTGTGCCACTTTCCGAAGGCCGCCGTTCGGTATCCGGCGGCTCTGAACGTATCGCCGATCGTCTTTTCGTCCAGATCCAGTCGCTCGCCTCCGGCTGATGTGCTGTAAACGCCTCCGCGCGGATGATACCTCCCTGTAAGAAACTCAGCCCGCGTCGGGGAGCACACGGGGCACACGAAAAACCGGTCGATACGTGCTCCGTCCGCTGCCAGTTGATCGATGTTGGGGGTGCTGAGATTCCTGTTTCCGTTCAACGACAAATCACCCCATCCCTGATCGTCAGTCAGAATGACGATCACGTTCGGACGCTCAGCGGCCGCCGCTGGCACGACAAGCACGGCCACCAAACACAGTCGCATAATGATTTCGTGCATCGGTCGTTTCTCTCCTCGCTGACATGACGACCCCGGGGGCCGGGCATCTTACAGGGAGTGCGCAGCGGATCGAACTACTGGACGGCGACATCGTGCTGCAGTTCGACTTTTCTGACGACATACAGAACCGGCGACGAATCACCGGCGGACCTGCTTTCGATTCGCCGGACATTGAAGCCTGCTCCGAGTCGCGCGAGCACTTTGGTGACGGCTGTGCCTTCTTCCGGACCACCCGCATGACCCCGGTAAGCCAGAATCGTCATGATGCCGCCCGCTCGAAGTGCTTCGGCAGCCTGTTGAATCGCCGGCACTGTTGTTTCCGGTGACGTGATCACTTTCTTGTCGCCTCGCGGCAGGTAGCCGAGATTGAACATCACGGCCGCGACGCTGAGCGGGCTGACTTCGCTGTTCAGTGTTTCGTGTCCGCGAAGGATCAATCGGACGTTTTGCAATCCGTGGGCCTGCAGCCGCTGTGTTGTCGAAGCTAGTGCCGCTTCCTGGATATCGAAGCCGATGACCAGTCCCGCGTCGCCGACGAGCCGGGACAGATGACACGTGTCGAACCCGTTGCCGACCGTCGCGTCGATGACGGTGTCGCCGGGTTTCACGACTTCCGCCACAAGTTGCTGAGCTATCTGCGTCAGCGGCGGCTGTGCGGCAAGTTCGGCCTTTTTCTTAAGTCTTGCATAGTCGCTTTTCGCTTCGATCGGGCTGTCGTTGTACATCGCTTCGACGAGTTGCGCCGCCAGCCGCGGTGCCCGTACCGCTCCTTTTGAACCCAGCCCGTTGAAAATCCAGGCGTTGCGATGTTGTGAATTCCGTCCCAGCACCGGTTCGTAGTCTTTCATCGTCGGCCGCACCGCCGCTCGATGCCGGATCACTTCGATCGACCCGGTCACGAGTTCTGACAGCCGGCTCAGCAGTTCCGCTCGTCCCTCTGCTTTCGGCTGCGGCCTGGGATCCTTCCAGTCATACGTCGCGCCGGCTGTCTGTCGCCCGTCGATTTCCGGAGCAATCCAGATTCCGCGATGAATCACTTCCGTCCGTCTGTATCCGCCGATGCTGATCGTCAGGATATCGCCGCGAGCGGGGTTGTTCGGGACTTCCGGGAACCACTTCGTGCTTTCGAATCCTGTGCAGAACACGATGTTGTCGGCTGTCGTTCCGAGTGGATTTATTGATACGCGGTCGCCTCGCAACTCCACTTCCGTCGTCATGTCCACGCGACCGCGAAAGTACTCGCTGCGTCGATCAAAGAAGGCGGCCGTCGCCTTAAGAAACCCGGCGACGTCCAGTCGGCCTGACGGCTTGCGTCGGCTGCCGTAGTACGTTTTTCCGCCGACCTGCAATTCGCCGCTCCATTCACCGCGATCTGCGCCGGACTGATCTTCGGCCGTTGCTCTTGCCGACGACGTGTCTTCCTCCGCCTGCCGCAGCCGCACTGTTTCGGTTTCGCGAAAAAATGTCCCGGCGACTTCTGCTTCGACCCGCTGATAGAACGCTCTGGCCGTCTGCCAATCGAGTTCGAAATCCTGCGACCGCACCATCCGTCGCCCGGTGACCGGTGTCATCAATCCCGCGGAAACTCTTGACGCTGAGTTCTCGTCACCTGCGTCAGCGATCAGTACTGATCGGCCCTGCCAATGGAGGTTCCATGCCAGAGTTGATCCGGCAAGTCCCTGGCCGATAATGATTGCGTCGACGTGTTTCGTCATTCACCTGCCGCGCCCTGAAATCCGTTGCTCTGAACAATGATTGCTGGCAACGATTGTTCAGTTTCCGTAATCTCTTCGTGGTCAGCTACCGTCGCCGCTTTTTCCCTCCGGAGTGCATTCCATGACTCAACAAACCCGCCGCGCTTTTCTGCAAACCACCACCGCTGCCGCCTCGGCGATTTCCACCGGCCTCTTCGCTGGTTCGTCGGTGGCCTACCAATCGAAGAATCCTCTTGAGAAGCTCAGCGTTGCCTGCATCGGCACCGCCAATCGTGCCGCCGAAGATGTGAACGGTGTCATGAGCGAGAACATCGTGGCGCTGTGCGATGTCGATGCCAATTATCTGGATCGGTCAAAGAAACTGATCACGGAAAAAATGGGCGCGGAACCCCGGACCTACGCTGACTATCGAGAAATGATCGACGCTGAAGCCGACAGGATCGATGCCGTTGTCGTCGCTACGGCCGATCATCATCATGCTCCCGCTACGATGCGCGCGATTCGCGCCGGAAAGCATGTGTACTGTGAAAAGCCGCTGACACACACGGTTCAGGAGGCTCGACTGGTCGCTGAAGCCGCCCGCGAATTCGGCGTCGCCACACAGTTGGGGACTCAGATTCACGCCGAAAACAACTATCGTCGTGTCGTGGAGATCATTCAAAGCGGTGCGATCGGCGACGTCACCGACGTTCACGTGTGGGTCGGTAAGGGCTGGGGTATCACCGAACTGTCGGGTGAGGAATCCGAACCGCCGAAAACACTGAGCTGGGATTTGTGGCTTGGTCCGGCCCCTGTGCGGCCTTTCGTCGCCGGACGATACCACCCCGCTCAATGGCGTCGCTGGTGGGATTTCGGTCAGGGGACACTTGGTGACATGGCCTGCCACTACATGGACCTGCCGTTCTGGGCTTTGAAGCTGCGTCATCCGACGCACTGCGAAGCGGAAGGAGCCGAAGTCCATCCGCTGATGGCGCCCACCGGGCTGATTGTTCGCTACAAGTATCCGGCACGGGAAGACCTGGTCGCCTGCAATCTGACGTGGTACGACGGTGACCTGATTCCGAAAGAGGTCGCCGGCCAGCGCGTGCCCGCCAACGGCGTCATGTTTGTCGGCACGGAAGGTCTGATGTTTGCCGACTACGGAAAGTACAAACTCTTCCCTTCGGACAAGTTCGCGGGCTTCGAACCGCCGCCCAAAACCATCCCCGATTCGATCGGTCATCATCAGGAATGGATCAGGGCGTGCAAAGACGGATCGTCGACGACGTGCAACTTCGATTACTCCGGCGCTCTTACCGAAAGCGTGCTGCTCGGAAACGTGGCTTATCGAACCGGCACATCTCTGGATTGGGACGCTGCAAATCTGAAGGCCACGAATTGTCCCGACGCGGATCATTACATCCGCAAGGAATATCGCAGCGGTTGGGAAGTCTCGTGACCTTGTCAGGAATGACGCTGCCGGTCGCACGAATTTGTCCTCCACCGAAGCAGAGTCGGTGGAGGACCGGCAAAACAGAAATAAAGAAAGTAGCAGTAATAGACGTCAGACGAACGGTTGTTGATAAGTCACGGCCCGAAGATCGTAAGTACGGCGATCACAACGAATTGAATGAACCCGTGAGCTGTGAAGACACGGCGAAACAGCCGGGCGATCGATGTTGGAAAAGCGGCTGGTGAGTCGTGTCGAAACGGACGCAAACGCCGTCACGGAATCGACCGTCGCGTCAAAGTCGATGGAAAGTAGCACAACCATCAGACAGACAGAGACAATCAATCAACACGCGTGTTGATAACGTCAGCAGGGGTCGAAACGGCGGCGGATCAGGTTTCGTAAGCCACGACGCCGTGACGCTGCGAGCGGCTGATGCGGTCGGTGGCGTGCAGTCCGGCCAGCACGAATTCCACGCACGAAGCACGGACAGCCACATTTTCGGAGGCATTCAGTTCGAAGGCCTTGTCCCAGATCGGCGGCACTCGTTTCAGCAGTTGCTCATAGTGGTGGCTGGGCAGCATGTCGCCCACTTCGATCTTGACACCCCTGGCGAAGATCTGACTGATTTCTTCCAGACCGTGCAGCTCGACATATTCTTCGAAGACGGACTTAATCGCTTCGGCAGTGACGGAATCCAGCACCTGCCGTTCACTCATCTGATGGCTGCTCATCAGGTCGACTTCCAGCTTACCGAGTGACGACGAATACAGGTGGCCCAGGTCGCTGATTCGGGGAGCGGAAGGTTTTTCGCCAAGAACAGCACCTCGACGTCGGGCGCTGGCGATCATTGTCTGATAGTTGGCGATACTGAATCGAGCACTGACACCGGACTGCTGGTCGATATATCGGCTGCGGCGAGCTGCGCGGCTGATTTCCTCAACGATCTGCTTCATGAAGAACGGGACGACGACGGGAAATTCGCCGTCAAGCGGGATGTCTGCTTCCTGTTCCATGATCTGAATGCCCAGGTCACGCTCTTCCGGATAGTGCGTGTGAATGATGCTGCCGATGCGGTCCTTAAGCTGCGGGATGACCTTGCCGCTGCGGTTGTATGTCGAGGGATTCGCGGAGAACAGGATCACAACATCGATATCGAACTGGATGGGAAAACCGCGAATCTGAACATCGCGTTCCTCCAGAATGTTGAACAGCCCGACCTGAACCAGCTCATCAAGCTCCGGCAGTTCGTTCATGGCGAAGATACCGCGGTGCATTCGCGGAATCAGCCCGAAGTGCAAAGCGTCTTCGGCCGACATGCTGGTGCCGGCGGCCAGTTTCGCGGGGTCGATTTCGCCAATGATGTCAGCAAACTTGGTGCCTGGTGCAAGGCGTTCCGAATAGCGCTGCTCACGAGGCCACCACTTGATGGGGACCTCTTCATCCGCCGTGGTTGCCAGGTGGTCGATGGCCATCGAAGTAATCGGCTTCAGAGGATCCTCGTGGACCGGACATCCGGGAAGATCGAGATACGGAATGGCATCAGTCAGAAACCGCGACATCGTTCGCATCAGGCGGCTCTTCCCCTGGCCCTTTTCCCCCAGAAACAGCATGTCGTGACCCGCCAGCAGCGCCAGGCTAATTTCCGGAATCACAGTACTGTCGTAGCCGATCATCCCGGGAAACAGTTCCGCGCCGCCGGAGAGCGCGAGGAGAAAGTTGTCACGAAGCTCTTCCTTGACGGTTCTCGACTGCCAGCCGCAGGCCTTCAATTCGGCCAGGGTGGACGGTCGTTCCGGGGTGTGAGTCATAGTCTTTTCGCTTTCGTTGCCGTGAGGCGACCGCAACAGAGGGTTACGAGTCACAAGTGACAACAGCCGAAGGGGATGGCTCGGCGAAGGTTCGCTGTTTGTACCCGGATCGCGGCGGGCATCCGATTATTGCCGCGATTCGGCCTGTGAACAGGGCTTCATGATGTTTTTGACGGCATGTTTGAAATCGCGGCTGTCATGAGTCCCCGGAAGGATTCTTCATCGTCAGTGGATAGAAAAGCGGTATCGATCATCACAGCCGCCAGATCGTCGGTTCGCCGAGGAATTTTCACGAGATCCTTCAGTGTGACGAGCACCAGATCGCAGTCGTTGTCGGTTCGCAACCGGAGCACTTCATCGATATCAGCGGCGGTAAAATGATGGTGATCGGGAAAGAACCGCGACGCCGCGATTTGGGCGCCGAGAGTCTCACAAGTCATCCGAAAAGCCGTCGGGTTGCCAATCGCCGCAGCCAGCACCACCCGTCTTCCCATGATCGCGGTGAGATCGATGTGTTTCCCGGTCGCCGTCTGAAGACCGGCGGGCACGAAGCTGACGCGAAAGATCCGGTCGGCCAGCTTCGGGTTGTTTCGCAGCACCGCGGTGTCAATCCGGTCTAAAGCAGTGTGATCCGCGAGATCCGCTCGCGTCACCAGGACCGCGTCGGCACGTCGCAGCGAGGACAGCGGTTCTCGAAGCAAGCCCCGCGGCAACAGATGATCGTGGCCGAACGGACACGTCGCATCGATCAGAACGACGTTGAAGTCACGGTGGATTCGGCGATGCTGGAAGGCGTCGTCCAGCACGATCGCCGTCGCGGAAGTGTTGCGTGCCAGCATCGACGCCGCGACCACACGATCCGGGTTCTGTTCGTGAGGAACCCGGGACACAACAATTCCAGAACGCGTTTTTCATCGTTGGTGCCGCTGCTGTCCGCCCGATAACCGCGGCTGACGATACCCGGCATGTGGCCGGAGGACAGCAGCATTCTCACCATCGCAGCGACCACGGGCGTTTTTCCCGTGCCGCCCGTGGTGAGGTTGCCGATCGAAATCACGGGCACACTTATCCGCCGCGTTGTCTTCCAGCCGAAATCATACGCCGCATTTCTGGCAGCGATCACGGCTCGATAAGGCACGGACAGCGCTGACAGAACAAGACGTCCGCAGGCCGCCGCGGGACCAGCCGTCTCACCGCTGATAAGTTGGTGAAATGCCCGTTCAGACATGATCCCGCCGAAGTTGTTTGGCCGCGCCGATACTGCTAGTTTGCCCAGCCAGGCTCGAACAACACCCGAAAACAGAGGATCGCATGTCGTCCACAAAGTCCACGATTTACTACACCTACACCGACGAAGCTCCGGCGTTGGCAACGCACTCATTGCTTCCGATCGTGCGGTCGTTTGCCGGCGCCGCGGGAGTTGACATCGAAACGCCGGATATCTCACTGGCCGGAAGAATCATCGCCAACTTTCCGGAGAATTTAACGGAGCAGCAAAAGCAACGCGATGCACTGTCGGAACTGGGGGAACTTGCGAAGACACCGGCCGCGAACATCATCAAGCTGCCAAACATCAGCGCGTCAGTGCCCCAACTGATCGAAGCCATCCGCGAACTCCAGCAGCAGGGCTATAACATCCCGGATTACCCGGAAGAACCGCAGACCGAAGCAGAAAAGGCAATCCGGGCGCGGTACGGCAGAGTACTCGGCAGCGCTGTGAATCCCGTACTGCGCGAAGGCAACTCTGACCGCCGAGTCGCCACTCCCGTGAAGGAATATGCCAGGAAGCATCCGCATTCGATGGGCGAATGGAGCCGCGATTCAAAAACGCACGTGGCCAGCATGAGCCGCGGCGATTTCTACGGCAGCGAACAGTCGGTTGTTGTGGAAAACGCAGGCAGCGTACGAATCGAACTGGTGTCGCGGAACGGTGACGCAACGGTGCTGCATCCCGGTGTGACTGTGCAACAGGGCGAAGTCATCGACGCGGCGCGCATGAGCGCGAAATCGCTTCGGGAATTCCTGGCGTCCGAAATCGAGGACGCGAAAGCTCAGGGTGTGCTGCTGTCGGTCCACCTGAAAGCAACGATGATGAAGGTGTCGGATCCGATCATCTTCGGCCACGTCGTAAGCGTCTACTTTGACGAAGTGTTCACGAAGCATGCCGCTACGCTGGAAGAGATCGGTTTTGATCCGGAGAACGGATTGGGAGATCTTTACAGCCGGATCGAAAGTCTTCCCGCCGATCAGCAGCAGTCCATCAAAGCCGACATCGAAAAGGTGTTCGAGAATCGGCCCCGCCTGGCGATGGTCAATTCGGACAGGGGGATCACGAATCTGCACGTACCCAGCGACGTGATCATCGACGCTTCGATGCCCGCCGCGATCAGGGCCTCCGGAAAGATGTGGGGCCCGGACGGCAGCCTTCACGACACAAAGGCGCTGATCCCGGACCGCAGCTATGCCGGCGTTTACCAGGCGACGATTGACTACTGCAAACAACACGGAGCCTTCAATCCCGCCACGATGGGCAGCGTCTCGAATGTAGGTTTGATGGCCAGAAAAGCCGAAGAATACGGCTCCCATGACAAGACGTTTAAGATCCCGCATCCGGGGACCGTTCGAGTCGTCGATGAATCGGGGCAGGTACTGCTGGAAGAAGTTGTTGAGACCGGCGACATCTGGCGAATGTGTCAGACGAAAGACGAACCGATCCGAGACTGGGTCCGCCTGGCGGTCAGCAGGGCTCGCGCGACAGGAGCGACTGCCGTGTTCTGGCTCGACGAGAATCGAGCCCACGACGCAAATCTGATTGACAAGGTGAACCAATATCTGCCGGACTATGACACGACCGGACTCGATATCCGCATCATGTCTCCCGTAAAGGCAACAGAGTTCACGTGCCAGCGTTCGAAGGAAGGCAGGGATACAATTTCCGTGACCGGCAACGTCTTGAGAGATTATCTCACGGACCTGTTTCCGATCCTGGAACTCGGCACCAGTGCGAAGATGCTGTCCATCGTTCCGCTGCTGGCGGGTGGCGGATTGTTCGAAACCGGTGCCGGCGGTTCCGCGCCGAAGCATGTGGAGCAGTTCCTGGAAGAGGGCCATCTGCGCTGGGACTCGCTGGGTGAGTATCTGGCTCTGGCCGTGTCGCTGGAAGACCTCGCGGAAAAAACCGGCAGCGAACGAATTCGAATGCTCGCGGAAACGCTGGACCGAGCCAACGGCCAGTTTCTGAACAACGACAAGTCGCCGTCGCGCAAGGTGAACGAGCTGGATAATCGCGGCAGCCACTTCTACCTTGCGCTGTATTGGGCTCAGGAACTGGCGGCGCAGGCAATCGATGGCGATCTCCGGAGTCGGTTTACGGGAATTGCGCAACGGCTGAGTGAAAACGAATCCAGGATCGTCGGGGAACTGAACGCCGCGCAGGGACATCCGGTTGATATCGGCGGCTACTACCATCCGGATCCCCAAAAGACGGAAGCCGCCATGCGTCCGAGCGCGACGTTCAATCAGATTCTGGCGGAGCTTGTTGATCGGTAACCGCAAATCGTCAGCGCCGCTGTTCACATTGGCGAGCCGGGCAGCACTGCGATCGTGCGGGAGATCCGCGTTTCGCATCGCAGCCGCAGGCAGTCCGGCGAACTGACAGTTTCCGTGCATATCGGGCACATCGACGACTCGGAACATTCACATCGACGGGAGACTGACATGTTGGATCGTCTGCTACTGACCTGCCTGTTGTGTCTGCTGATATCCGGATGCCGGGAAGCGGCTTCTCCCGGCGGCGGATCACCGCCCACGGCCGAAGTGAGCTCCGCAATCGCAAAGCCACCGGCGGACGATCCGGCCGCTGTCATCACGCTGGAAGCACTGGGAGCAACGCTCAAACGGGACGGCAACGGTAACGTGACGGAAGTCAGCCTGAGGAATACAACGGCGTCGGACCACGATATTGCTCACGCGGCGAAACTCATGGAATTGAAATCGCTGCTGCTGAACGACCTGCCTCTGACGGACGAGGGCCTCGCGCATCTTGCCGAAATGAAGGCTCCGCTGGCCAATCTGGATCTGCGCGGTGCGGCGATATCGAACGCCGGGCTGCAGTCGATCACCCACCTGAAGACGCTGCGGGCGCTGAAGCTGTCCGGCGAAAACTCCAGCATGTCGGTCGACGACGACGGCATGAAATTCATCGCCGAACTGCCAAACCTGAAGGCTCTGGGACTTGATCAGGTCTGGATCACCGAGCCGGGGATCGAGCAACTGACGAGTCTGGCGAATCTCGAAGAACTCTACCTGGCGAAAACTCCCATCGGCGATGAAGCACTGACCTCGATTCAACGGATGCCCAGGCTTCGAAAGCTGCGGATTTCACAGAACCAAATCACCGACGCCGGTCTGGCTCACTTGGCCGGAAATCCGACGCTGGAAGAACTGGATCTCAGCGAAAACAGCCAGCTTACTGACGCCGGGATGGCCCATCTTTCGGGCATGACGTCGCTGACGAAGTTGAATCTTTGGCGGCTGGGGATATCGGACGAAGGAGTCAGGCATCTGTCGACGCTGGTAAACCTGGAGTGGCTGAATCTGGACAACACGCAGTTGACCGACGCCGGCTTGCCCGCGCTGCAGGACATGACGAAACTGAAGTTCCTGCACATCGGTTCCACACAGGTCTCCGATGCCGGACTGCCCGCATTGTCGTCGCTGACGTCACTCGACGATTTGAAAGTCACGCGGACAGCCGTCACGGAAGCCGGCGTGGCCGAATTGCAGAAGCAACTTCCGGACACAGCGATTCAGTTGAAGTACATCGAAGGTCAGTAACGGCTCAGTCGTCTGACGACCGCCGGAATTCCGGCCTTCTGCCGGCTGGAAGTCGCGCGACCCGGTCCGATCCAATCAACGGAACCACGGGAAGCCGGTCACGCACCGCGTCGGCTAAATCGGAAACCGTATCCCCGGACGAAAGGCTCTGTCATGCAACCACCATTGGATCGTCGCCGTCGCAATCTGCGCGTTCGGACAGTCGTTTGCCGCCGGACAGGCCGTTGACGGACAGCCGCTGGCCGCCAACGCCACGCGACTGCTGGAAGCGCTGGACTATCTGGGATCGCCGCTGCCGGCTGATCTGACGAAGACCCTGCGGGCCGCGATCGACCGCGACGACGCGAACGCCATCATCAAGACACTCGATCCACAGGTGCTGTTTCAGATTTCCATCAATCCGGAACTGCGGGTGAAGGTGGCTCGCGGTGACGGCGATCCCGTTCTGCAGCAGGCCGGCTACACCCCCGTTCTGGTGAAGGTGACAAACGAAGCCACCGTGACGCGCCGTTTGAGAATCGACAGTCCGCAATCCGGCCCGATCTACGCCGGAGCGGCGGAGGCTATTCTGAAGCGACAGGCACAGACCGAACTGAACACGAACGAAAACTCGAATCGCCAGCGTCGATTTCTGAACGTCGAGATCTTTGACACGTCGCCGATGACTGACCGGCTGAGCGGCCTGAACGTCGAATACATGATCGCATTGATCTACAGCAGCGAAGCCGGCCAGCGCGAGGCAACGATCATTTTTGACATCGGTCAGGGGACGCAGGATCTGGGGTTTCGAAGTGAAGTCCCCGTGCTGTTCAGCGTGAAGCCGGCGATTCCGGTGAAGCTTCACATCGTCGACACGGACGGCACGCCAACCACCGGACGACTGGAATTCCGCGACAAGGACGGGCACGTCTATCCGCCTCAGGCGCGTCGGCTGGCACCCGACTTTTTCTTCCAGCCGCATATTTACCGAGCCTTTGGCGACGCTGTGCTGCTGCCACCCGGCGAGTTTCGATTGACCTCGGGTCGCGGTCCGGAGTACCTCGATCAGCAGCAAATCGTTCGAGTGACCGAAGGCGGCTCCGAGCCTGTCACCGTATCACTCAAGCGCTGGGTGAATCCGCGCGAATTCGGATTCTACAGCGGAGATCATCACATCCACGGAGCCGGCTGTTCGCACTACGACAATCCGACGCAGGGCGTGACGCCGCAGGACATGTTCGCTCAGGTGAAGGGAGAAGGTCTGAATGTAGGCTGCGTTTTGACGTGGGGTCCGTGCTTCGACCATCAGCGGAAGTTCTTTTCACCGGTTGCTGATACCGTCAGTGAACCGCTGACGGTGCTGAAGTACGACCTGGAAATCAGCGGCTTCGGGTCCGCCGCGCTGGGACATGTCTGCCTGTTGAACCTGGCCGACCAGACCTATCCCGGTTCGGAAGGCACCAGCACCAAAGGCTGGCCGACGTGGACGGTGCCCGTCATGAGATGGGCGAAGGAACAGGGTGGAGTCACCGGGTATCCGCATTCGGCGCTCAGCGTTGATCCGAAACTGGCGGCGGCGTGGCTGATTTCCGAACGAGACACCAGCGGCGACGGAACCATCACCGAAGATGAAGCCCGCGGCCGTCTCTTCCCCGAAGGCTTCGGCGCAATCGACGAGGACGGCAACGGTTCGCTGACGTCCGAAGAACTTCAGCGCAGCGCCGATCGCGCGGCCGACATACTGCCGAATCTCGCGCCGCCTTCCATGAACGGCGGCGGTGCGATGGAAATCTTCGTCAGCACGGCCGAAGGAGTCTGCGACTTCATCAGCGCGATGGATACCGCCAGGATTCCCGAATGGAACACGTGGTATCATCTGCTGAACTGCGGATTTCCGCTGAAGCTCAGCGGAGAAACCGACTTCCCCTGTATGAGCAGCCGTCGAGTGGGTCAGGGACGGGTTTACGTTCAGCTCGGCGAATCGGAACAGGTCGACTTTACGGAATGGTGTCGCGGCATCGAAGCCGGACGCAGCTATGTTTCGGACGGATTCGCTCACGCTCTGGACTTCACCGTCAACAATGTCGCGCCGGGCACAGGCGACGTCGCCGTGGCTGGCCCTGCCACGGTCAAGATTTCGGCGAAGGTTGCGTTCGCTCCGGAACAGCCGAGAGCCGTTGCCTACGGTACGCTCGATCCGCCGACCGGCCGGCGCATGGTGGGGGACACGATAAACCTGCACGCCCCGCGCGAAACCGGTACCGTGCAGGGTGGCGATCGGCTGGTGGAGATCATCGTGAATGGCGACGTCGCGGCATCGAAAGTGGTGGAAGCCGACGGCAACATCCATGACCTGTCGTTCGAAGTTCCCGTCGAACAAAGCAGTTGGATTGCTCTGAGGCAGTTTCCGCAGCTTCACACCAACCCGGTCAACGTGATCGTCGCGAACAAACCAATCCGAGCCTCCCGAGCCAGCGCGATCTGGTGTGCCGAATCCGTTCGCCTGCTGTGGCAGAATCGCCGCCGGTTTATTGTCGACGAAGAACGTCCGGCAGCCCGCGATTCGTACGTTCGCGCAGTCGGAGAATTCCTGGCACGAGCTTCACAGGCAGGCGACTCCCGGCTGTCGGTACCAAAAGTGTCGATTGGTCCACTGGAATAGGCCTCGAATCCTCAACAGCGCCGGGCTCACGGCTCGTCGCGACGTTTCCTGGGCTGCGACCCGATGACGGACGACAACTGGACAATTCTCGAGCCTGACATTGAATCGATTTTGTCGGCGAATCCGGAGCCGCTGGAATCGCTGGCGGCTGGTGACGTACCGGCGGTGGTAATTCGAAGTGCGTTCGCTGCTGATTCCTGCCGCGAGCTGGTTGGCAGGCTGGTTGATCGGGGATTGCTCTACGACCCGGCTCAGCCGGTACCGGACCAGTTCGTCAGGGCCGCAATTCCCGAAGGATACTTCCGCGAAGGACGCAGCCAGGCTGCTGCGGCTGCCTGGGACGCCGGTGCTGCCACGGATCGCCGCAGAATCGACATCGGGACAAGTCTGGGATACCGGGGCTCCGATCCGGAAGAATTCTTCGCTCACGCCCGTGACACGCACGCATTGTTCGCCGATCTGTTTGCTGACGGCGACAATCCGATCCGAACGCTGTACGAATCTCTTCAGCGGCTATCCCCCGAAAAGCAGGTCACTACGGCGCGCGAACCGGATGGTCGCGAATACGGTCCCGCCATCATCCGAGCCCACTACGGCGGATACACGTATGCTCCGCACTTTGATTCCGTCCGTCTGCGTGAGAAGCGCGAAGGCTACGCGGTCCATGATTTCGAGCACCAGTTTGCCGGAGTGCTCGTGCTGCAGAACACCCAGGACGGTGACCGGTCGGCCCAGTGCGTTCTGCATCGATGTCTGTGGCAGCCGGACGTTGACCCGTACCTGCAAGCCGGCACGTTCCATGAATATGCTTCGCGGACGGGGATCGCGAATGTGCGTGTCGTGCTGGAACCCGGCGACCTGTACTTCTTCAACACGCGCTGTATTCACGAAGTGCCGGGTGTCGCCGGCCGACTGCCGCGAATCGTTGTGGCAACGTTTATCGGCTACAGCAGTGACAGGAACGACATCTTCGTGTGGTCGTAGGTGCTACGACGCTGCGCAGTCCGTTCGCCGTGGCGCGTCGCGCTGCAGACGTCATCACCGGAGCTGGCTGACCAACTGGTTGCGGGTCATTTCGATCAGCGCGGCCACCATCCTGACATTGTTGAAATACTTGTTGGCCTGAATTCGTGTCTGCCATTCCTTGCCGGACGGCTTGCCTTCCAGCGCATCAGCAATCAGGCCGATGCCCTCTTCCTCCATGGAGATCATGATGGCCGGAGTCTGCCTGTCGCCGAGAACCTTCAGCATTTTTTCGGGCGGCGCTTCGGACAACAGCTCGTCACCGGTTTCTCGCAGGTAAGCGGCGATTGCAACGGCGCTGTCGTGAACAGACTCGGCGCCGCTCGATGAATCGCCGGCGTCGGGCGACCGGGTGACGTCTGCAGCGGTCGCGGCAACGGCTTCCGGTTCGGCCTGATGCTGCGACGGTGCCGAAGCCGGTGCTTCGGCCGCGGGCTGTTCGGCTTCGGCCAGGAACGCAGCCAGCGGAAGGCGATACTCCACTTCGCAGCCGTCCGGAAGTCGCCCTTTCGAATGCAGCTTTTCCACTTCCCTGCGCGTATAGGACTTCGTGCGTTTTCCATCCGGCATGATGATTCTGTACACGACGCTCTATCCTTGTCTTGAGATCCCGGGCGTGCGGATTCTCCACGGCGATCAGAAGTGGGGTCGGCTGTTCACGATACCAGTGGGCCGCAGAATCCCATAGCAGAATCCTCAGGCCACCCGGTGGCAACGTCTATCTGACGGCAACGTTCCGGGAACGAAGGCTGGCGGCCGGTCACTCGGAACTTTCGGCATTTTTCAGACAGCCGCGCAAACCGAAACGGGCGTCGCAGTTCAGGAACCGCGACGCCCGCGTGCTGAAGCGGGTTCATCCGCTTACTGACACAATTGTTCCGGCGGCGACCTGGCCTCGGGCGGCTGGTCGAACCGCTTCCGATAGTGACTTTCAGTCGTGATATTCGACGTCGATATGCCCGTCGCAGGACCGAATTTCCACTTCGTAGTCGCCATAGTCCAGTTCCACCATGGTTCGGCAGGGTGAGACTTTCAGCTTCTGAAGCGGACAAGGCGGCACGAACACCTGGACATAAACAAGGCTTTCCACGCAGCCCGGACTTCCGAACGGCCCAAGATGCGGATTGCGGACGGCCACAGTCACAGGCACCGCTCCTGGAGCGATCTCCTGGGCATTGAAGACGACCACATGGCGTTCCAGAGGCACCGGGCATGTCACGATGCAGCCGATTTCATGGACCGGAGCGGGCGCGGGAACCACGGGGTATGTCGGTACCGGCGGCACGGTGTACACCGGAGCCGGAACCGGGGCCGGAGGAACGATCGGAAACGTGCCGCCAATCTGCAGTGAAACAGTCGTTCGGCTGCGGTTTCCAATGGTGATCGGGCGGCGATAAGCCGTCTGGCCGCGCCCGAAGTTTCTGCTGCCCGCGGACCAGTGAGCGCCACCTGCGTGGTGGGATGCAGCGGCGTGGATGGCTGGGTTGCCGTGCCCTCGGTGACCAACGGATTCCACGACCACGGGACCGCGAACCTGGCGGTGTGGGCGTGACGGACCGCGGACGGCCTTCAGAAAATCAACAATATCATTCGCTTCCACCGACATCGGTGACGAAGCGATTACAGCCAGCAGAGTCGATGCGAGAAAGAGAGAGCGGGTCATCGTGATCGTCCTTTATTCGTCGTGAGTCGGAGGGAACGGGTTGAGAAGTCCGTTTGACACCACATCGTTCGGTGGTGTCGGCATGTGGAGATTCAATTTCTGTACCAACAGCGACACCAACAACAATAAAGTCCTAAATATAAACGACTTGCGAACATCATTGAATCACTCGGGATTGCCGCAAGGCGTCATCAGAACGATGTCACTGCTGTCGTCGTGACAACACGTCGCCGGTGATTTCAGCCCATTGATCAGCGGAATCCGCCGTTCGCGGGAACACGCGAAGTCACCGTCGGCAACGGGTCTTGCGGAGACAGGGGAAGTCGAAGATGCTTTGAGACGACCGCGCGAACAACCTGCCGTTCGCGAATCTCGATCGAGGCACCAGTACATGCTCGCGTCTGCCATTCAGTTTCCGGGCCGCCTGCGACAGCGCCTGCGACGGCGCAGCAAGCCGGGAGCGGTTCCGGGGACGATCCTTCCGGGCCCCACCGCGACGGCTCCCGTCGTGCGGCTGACACGATACGGGACTTCCGAGTACCACGACGAGACCATCGAAGATCTCGATTCGATTCCGCCCCGGCTGAATCAGTCGCCTGTGACCTGGGTGGATGTCGACGGTCTTGGTGACGCCCGCGTGACGACTCGAATCGGCGAGATATTCGGGCTGCATCCGCTGGCCCTGGAAGACGTGACCAACGTCCATCAGCGTCCGAAGGTCGAAATGTATGGCAGCTATCTGTTTCTGGTGGCTCGGGCCTATCGAAGCGGGGAGTCGCTGGAGAGCGAGCAGATCTCCATGTTCCTGGGATCGAACTTCGTCGTCACGTTTCAGGAAAGCGGGACGGATTGTTTTGCCGCTGTTCGAAAAAGACTGGAAGCGTCCACCGGACGAATCCGCCAATGCGGAGCCGACTACCTGCTGTACAGTCTGCTGGACGGAGTCATCGACCACTACTTTCCCGTGCTGGAGCAATACGGTGAACGGCTTGACGCGCTGGATGAACGGATCGCCGTGCGCCAGGAACGATTCATGATTCACCAGATCCACACGCTGCGCAGCGAACTGCTGTCGGTGCGGCGGTCCATCTGGCCGCTGCGGGAGGCCGTGAACGCGCTGATTCGCGATTCGGGGCAACTGGTGTCGGATGAGACGGACATCTACCTGCGCGACTGCTACGACCACACAGTTCAGATCATCGATGTCATCGAAACGGACCGGGAAACCTGCGCCGACCTTCGAGACTTTTATCTGACCGTTGTCGGCAACCGCATGAACGAAATCATGAAGGTGCTGACGGTGATCGCCACGCTGTTCATGCCGCTGAGTTTCATCGCCGGCCTGTACGGGATGAACTTCGACACGAACGTCTCGCCGTGGAACATGCCCGAGCTGCGCTGGGCGCTGGGTTATCCGTTCGCGCTGGCATTGATGGCGGGAACGGCTCTGGGGCTGCTGGCGTATTTCTGGAAGCGAGGCTGGCTTTCGTAGCCGGACGGTCTGCACCGCATCGCAGGACTCAGATTGCCGGCAGGCTGCGGTCCATGTCCGGTTCGAGCGCTGCGATATCCCGGATTTCCAGGAACTGTCCGTGATCCGGGTCGTACGCGAACACCTGGCCGGATTCGAATTGATAAACCCAGCCGTGCAGGTTCAGGCTGCGTCGCGAAATTGCCGCCGCCACGGCGGGGTGAGTTCGCAGGTTTTCCAGTTGAACCAGGACGTTTTCCTCAACGGTCAGCGTCAACCTGCGTTCGTCGCCTTTCACATGGCCGTAGTTTTCCAGAACGATGCGTCGAGTCGCTTCGGCATGGGACAGAATCGCCTTCACCGCCGGCAGATTTGCCAGTTGATCCTGGTTCAGCAGCCCGGACATTGCGCCGCAGTGCGAATGCCCGCAAACGACAATGTCCTTCACTTTCAGGACGCTGACTGCGTATTCGATCGTGGCCGCTTCGCCGCCATGAACGGCCCCGTACGGTGGAATGATGTTGCCGGCGGTCCGCAGAATGAACAGCTCACCGGGCCGTGTCTGGGTCAGCAGATTCGGATTGATGCGCGAATCCGAACAGGTCACGAACAGCGCCAGGGGCTGCTGACCTTCCGCCAGCGTTTCGAACAGTGTCGCATTCTGACTGAAATGCTGGCGCTGAAACGCATGGATACCTTCAACCAGTTTCTGCATGATCGCGGACCGGATGCTTTAACGGACAATCGGACGGCGGGACAGACTCCCGGCCGATGCAGTCTAGCACCACAGACCCTGCAGGCCAGCGCGCCCGGCGGTTGGCCGATCAGGACTGGTCGTCGAGATCCGTCAGGTAGGCGTAGATGTCCCGCGGCTGCATCTGATGGTTCAGCCGCATGTTGACCGCCTTGTCCTTCATCAGGCTGACGAGTCGGCTGAGCAGTTGCTGATGCTGTTCGCGATCATCCCACGGTGACAGCGTCAGGAACACCAGCTTTGTGGGTTCACCATCCAGGGAACCGAAATGGATGCCGTCCGGTGCCACGCCGATCGCGCCAGCGAAGTGAGTGACGTCTCGCGTTCGGAGGTGAGGAAACGCCAGGCCTCTGCCGATAGCGGATGACGTATGCCTTTCCCTTTCGATCAGGTCCCTGACGAGCTTTTCGGCATGAATCCGGTCAATCCGCTGCTCGCGCGCAAGGATCTGGATGAGCAGGCTGATGGCGGAAGATTTCCCGGTCGCCGGTCGAATGATCTCGATGCAGTTCTCGTGAAAGACATCGGTCAGTGACAACTCCGATGGGGATTTCGCCGGGCCGGGATCGTCTGCTGCCGAAGCCGTGTCGTCTGAAAGCGTGAAGCCTGTCATCATTGGAAACCTCGCGGCAGCCCCAGGGATCGAAGCAAGTTCATTTTTCAAAACGCAAGACGTGTGCCAATGGCGGACGAGGTTGCGGATTTGCCGGTCGCTCGCAGCGACGCGTGCCGTTGTCGTCGCCGACTCTGTTTGCGGTTCTCCGGATTCCGCCTGTTGACTGAGTCACAAGTGTCGGAGCAGATACCGGTAACCGCCGGCACAAGTGCAGTTCAGGATGCCGTTGCCCGTTGCCTGGTGGCGAGTGCAGGTTTCAGCATCCGCCGTGCAAATCTTTGCACCGAATCGAAGTCAATGTGGTACAGCGCGGCGACTGACATCGAACTCAGTGCAGCCCGTACCGGCTCATCTTGTAGTGCAGGGTTCGTACGCTGATGCCGAGCGCTTTTGCGGTCTGTTCGCGACGGAAATCCGACACGGCGAGAGCGGCCTGGATGGCATCCCGTTCCGCTTTTTCCGTGACCTCCACCAGCGGGGCGACGACGGTGGCGGAGACCGGCTGCAGCGGGTTCAGTTCGGCGGGCAGATTCCTGGCCCGAATCACGTCGTCCGCCACGGTCACCACCAGCCGCTCCATCACATTGCGAAGTTGTCGGACATTTCCAGGCCAGTTGGCGGCTGTCAGCACCTGAACCGCATCGTCGGCAAGTTGCTTCGGCGGACGACAGTGCCGCTTGCAGAAGTGGTTCAGGAAGTGTTCGACCAGCAGCGGGATATCTTCACGCCGCTCGCGAAGTGCGGGTACCTGAATCGGGACGACATTCAGGCGGTAGTAGAGATCTTCGCGGAATGTGCCGGCTTCGATCATCGGCAGGATTTCGCGGTTCGTCGCCGACACGATGCGCGCGTCGGACGACAGCACTTCTTCACCGCCGACGCGATTGAACCGGCCGGATTCCAGCACTCGCAGCAGGTCGACCTGGCTCTTGACGGGGATTTCCGTGACTTCATCCAGAAACAGCGTGCCTCCGCGGGACTGTTCGAAGCAGCCGGGCTTCTGTCGCGACGCACCGGTGAAGGAACCTTTTTCGTGGCCGAACAGTTCGCTTTCCAGCAGCGTTTCGGGCAGCGCTCCCATGTTGACGGCGATAAAGGGGCCGCAGCTTCGGTTGCTCAGGTCATGCAGGGCTCGGGCGATCAGTTCCTTGCCGGTGCCGCTTTCGCCGCGGATGAAGACCGTGGCGTCGGTATCGGCGACCTGCCGGATCTGCTCGAACACATTCTGCATGACGGCGCTGTTGCCGATGATGCCGGAGATCTGTCCCGCGTCCGCCAGGCGGTCCCTGAGTTCGCGGTTCTCCGCCTGTAGCCGATGATGATCCAGCGCGCGATGGACCTGCTGACGAATCAGATTCAGGTCGACCGGCTTCATGATGAAGTCAAATGCTCCGCGGCGCATGGCGTCGACAGCGGTTTCGACGGTGCCGTGCGCGGTGATCACAATTGCGGTTGTCTCCGGCCTGCGCTGCAGCAGCAGCGACACCAGATCCAGTCCGTCCCGGTCGCCCGGCAGGCGAACGTCGGCGATCACAAGCTGAAAGTTGCCGGCATCGAACTTTTCCAGGGCGTCATGGACGTCGCGGGCCGTTTCG
This sequence comes from Planctomycetaceae bacterium, assembly GCA_041398785.1. Classification (NCBI taxonomy): domain Bacteria; kingdom Pseudomonadati; phylum Planctomycetota; class Planctomycetia; order Planctomycetales; family Planctomycetaceae; species Planctomycetaceae bacterium. The sequence continues at coordinate 159,681 of JAWKUA010000008.1, forward strand.
ATGTGATCCGCTTCCTTCGCCAGACCCTTCGCCAGGCCGGACCGGATGTTCGGTTCGTCGTCGACAATCAGAATGTGAAACTCGTCGTTCATGGGCAATCGCTGAACGCATTCCGGCGGCGGACAGTCACTGAATGGGAAGCGTGAATTCAAAGGTGGTACCGCCGGAAGAACTTCGGAATTCCAGGTTACCGTGGTGCTGGCGAATGATTTTTTCGCAAAGGGCAAGTCCCATGCCGGTCCCGTTGCTCTTGGTGGTGAAGTAGGGATCCAGGATTCGGTCCCTCAGATTTTCGGGAATTCCGACACCCGCGTCGATCACGGCAACGCGGATGCAGGCAGGATCGGAGGCTTCCGAAACCGCCGCGTGGATTCTCAGCGGGCCGCCTTCCGGCATGGATTCCATGGCATTAACCAGCAGGTTCAGCAGCACCTGTTCCAGCCGCACCCGATCCGCCAGGATGATCGGCAGCGGTTCCGGCGGCAGGTCGACGTGAATATCAATGTTCAGCCGGCTGGCCTGAGGTGCGACCAGCTTGACCTGCCGATCGATCAGCATGGCCAGATTCAGTTCACAGCGGTTCAGTTTGCCGAGCGAGGCGAAGTCCCGAAAGCCTTCCAGCACTCCGCCGACGCGGGTGACTTCCGTTCTGATGACGCCCAGCATGTCGCGAGCTTCGTCGGACATGGTCCCGTCATCCAGTTGTTCCTCCAGCAACTGAACGTGAAGCGAAAGTGCGGCCAGCGGGTTCTTGATTTCGTGGTGCAGCCCCGCCGCCAGCGAACCGAGTCCCATGTAGCGTTCCATGCGGCGCAGGCGATCGTCCATCAGGATCCGTTCGGTGACGTCGCGAAGCTGAACGATGTTGCCTATGTCCGCGTCCGCCCGGTCGCGCAGCGGCTGGCAGAATGCTCGCAGTGTCCGGACGTTGTCGCGAGCGACGATGTTAAAGTCGCGAGTCAGCGGTTCGTGGCCGATGGACCGGGATTCCTGTCGAAAATCCTCCAGCGGAAGACTGTCCGAAAGTTCGTTCAGCGGGCGCCCCACCTGCTCGTCCGTCAGCGAAAGCAGTTCCAGGCCGCGGCGATTGATGCTGGTCACCAGGCCATCGACATCCGTTGTGATGATGGCCAGATCCATGCTGTCCAGCACGTCCGCCGCCAGCGCCTTGATGTCGCGAAGGGAATCCTGCGATGTGTTGTAGGCTCGCCAAAGCAGCAGCATTGCAAAGCCGGTGACCACCAGATTCAGCACGACAAGGATCGTCAGGCGGAATTGCCACCGCAGCTCCCCGGCAAGTTCTCTCGCGGATTCCGTGGCTTCGGGAGGAAGCTGGCCGATCAGTTGCCGGACAATTTCCTGTTCGCGCAGAAAATCGACCATCACCCAGACGGTGACGGCAAGAGCAGCCACGCTGAGCGTCAGCAGCCCGGCAATCGCCAGACGGTAGTCACGTCCTGTTGCAGTTGATTGAACGCGGAACATGTGATTTGCAGCGGCGGACCGAAAACCTGCTGATTGGGATCAGACGAAAATTCGCTGCTGAATTGTATTCGACTGACCCGGCTTCAGCGGAACAAGGGCGTGTGCCTCAATCCGTCATATGGCCGGATTCAAAAAAGAGAGTCCGGCGATGGTACACAGTAATCCGGGAATGCGTCTCCGCTGCCGCGCTCCTGCTGCATCGGACAATCCAGTGCACACGCGGCTCGGCGGGAGCATCGCCCCGGTTGTAGCCGCGCATCCCGTACTGCGGACGTTTGGTCGGTCGCGCGCAGGTTGGCTGCGGCCCAACCGCAGCAGGCGGTCGGGATTAATCACTGGGAACACGCTGCAGGAATTTCGCGGCGCCGCCGATCCATTCTTCCAGAAACTGCGGCGTGTAAATTCCCAGCAGCAGTGTCAGCAGCAGCGACAGCGCGATCGGCAGAATCATGGGCAGATTGTCTCGAAATCGGTTCGGTCCGCCATTTTCAGGAGCAGGACCCGTCAGGCAGCCGAGCAGTGTGCTGCCCATTCCGAAGAACACGATCAGAAGCAGGACCAGGAACGTCAGTCCGTAGCCGAAGTGTCCCGTGGAGAACGCTCCTCCCAGAATCTGATATTCACTGACGAACGGTCCGAACAAAGGCGACCCGGTGATGGCGAAGAACAGGATGACCATGGCCCAGCCACTGAACGGAAGGCGATGAAGAACACCCTGAACCTGGTCGGTTTCCTTGCTGCCGTACGCTCGATGAATGTTACCGGCGGCCATGAACAGACCGGCCTTGCACAGACCATTATGGATCACATGCAACAGCGAACCGGTTGCCGCAAGTCCGCCGATCCCCATGCCAAACACCAGCATTCCCATGTGTTCGACGCTGGAGTACGCCAGCAGCCGTTTGATGTCGCGCTGTCGCGGAATGAACACGGCCGCGGTTCCCATCGACAGCAGGCCCATCGTGATCAGCAGCCGGTGGGAATACGCATCGTCGTGAGCGATATGAGCGACATGATAGAACCGCAGGACACACAGAAAGGCACAGCTTGTCAGTCCGCCGGCCAGCAGTGCTCCCACCATTCCCGGAGCCTCACCATAGGCGTCCGGCTTCCAGGTGTGCATCGGTGCCAGGCCCATCTTGGTTCCGTACCCGACCAGCAGCAGCACGAACGCCGCATGCAGCCAGGGCAGCGACAGCTTGTGTGAATGTTCGACCAGTTCGTCGAACAGCAGCGTCGATTCCGACCCGGCCTGAATCATCGAATAGGCCAGGAAGAAGGAACCCAGCAGCGCCAGAGCGATGCCGACGGATCCGATCACCAGGTATTTCCACGTTGCCTCCAGCGAACGCGGATTCCGGTTGAAGTAGACGCTGGGCGCGGTTGCCAGTGTCGTCGCTTCCATCGCGATCCACATCAGTCCCAGATGGTGTGACAGCGTCACCAGCGACATCATCGCCAGCGCCACCAGAAGGCATCCGCACAGCACGCGGTTGTCTCGTTCGGATCGTGAACGAAGGTAGGCGGGAGCGTACAGCGCGCACAGGAAGAACAGCAGGCTGATGTAGCCGACAAACACACGGCTCAGCGGATCGATCGCCAGCCAGCGATCGAAGATCCACTGATCGCCCATCGGCAGGATCCGAATTGTCAGCCCCAGATGTGCCGCCGCTGCCAGCGGAAGAACCCAAGGGCGCAGGCGGTTCGAAGGAATCGCGAACGCGATGCCGGCGGCGATCAGTGGCACAATGACAAGCAGAATCAACACGCGGCGCTATTCCTTGAGGCTGGACAGGTGTTCGACGCTGGCTTCCGGGAAGGCACGGCTGACGTGGTTGAAGATGATGCCCATCACAAACACGCCGACAAACAGGTCCAGCACAATGCCCAGTTCCACCATGATCGGCACCGCTTCGATCAGCAGCAGTCCGAAGATGAAGATGCCGTTTTCCAGCACGATGTAACCCAGCACCTGCCCCAGTGCCTCGCGGCGCGTGCTGAGCATCAGAAAGCCGCAGATCACGGTGGACAGTGCCGCGGGTATCGGCAGGTGGCTGGCGTGTTGCGCCGCAAGGGGCAGTGATCGCGCGAAGACGATGGCCAGCATCGTTCCCAGCCCTCCCATCAACAGCGGCAACACGGTCCCGATCGTCGACGTCACCTGGGATCGCACATCGGCGACACGAACGGCTCTCAGCAGAAATCCGGGAATCACCCAGCCCTTGATGATGACAACCGCCACGGTCAGCGCCAGAAGCCGCAGGACAGTAAACGTGTCCAGGGAATGCGCGTCGACGGCGGACACCAGCCCGGTGTGAGCGATGGGATACAGCAGTCCCAGCAGCGCACCCTGAAATGCCACCGCATAGATCGCCTGCTTCAGGCGGGTGATCGTCAGGACATAAAAGTTCAGCAGCAGGGCGATGACCAGCCCCGGATCAAGCAGCAATTCGTTCATGCGGACAAAATCACACAGACCTGAACAGTCGGAAAAAACAGCCCGGGAAGTATCGGATGCCGGTTCCGGGACGTGTGTCAGGAAAATCGTCGGGGCGCGTTCGGCGCCTCTGAAACTTCAGGGGTAACTCAACAGCAGGATGACAGCAAACAGCGACATAACACCGGCCGTGACCAGCAGCTTGGGAATCTCCGCAAGCTTCAGGCGAGCCATGATGGATTCGACAATCCCGACCACGATGGCAACTACAACGGTGGCCGGCAGAAAAATCAGCCAGTCCAGCAGGCTGTAGCCGGTGCCGACCGGGACGGCCAGATTGATGATCATCGCGGCGAATACAAACAGTTTGACGGCCGACCCGTACACGATCATTCCCAGTGCCGGGCCGCTGTGATCCAGCACCATGACTTCGTGGATCATCGTCAGTTCCAGGTGCGTGTTCGGATCGTCAAAGGGGATGCGGCAGTTTTCGACCAGCAGCACCACGAACCAACTCACGACAATCAGCAGCAGCGGCGCGGCGGACGTCATCCAGCCGCCGGCGACCGCTTCGCCCAGCAGGCCGCTCATTTGAAGCGACCCTGTAATTCGCGACAGGACCAGCAGACCCAGAAACAGCACGGGTTCGGTCAGGCAGGCAAACGTGGCTTCGCGAGCGGACCCCATGCCTTCAAAGGCAGAACCGGTATCCAGCGCGGCGGCGATCGTGAAGAACCGGCCGAGCGCCAGGACGTAGGCAAACAAAATGACATCGCCGGTAAAGGCCAGCGGAGCGCTGGCATGACCCATGGGAACAACCAGTGCGGCGATCAGCGCCGTTGCCATGCCCACCACCGGGCCGAACCGAAAGACCCAGGTCGTCGTCTGGCTGAAGACGCATTCCTTCTGCATCAGCTTGGCCAGGTCGTAGTACGTCTGCAGGATCGGCTGACCGCGGCGTCCGGCGAAGATCGCCTTGGTGCGGTTGATGATCCCCGGCAGCAGCGGCGGAAACAGCAGCACCACCGCAACATGAATCAGGCTGTGAATGGAAAGGTATTGGAACATCAGTGCCCTTCGGCTATCCCCCAGGCCGCCACAGCAGCAGACAGACGACGATGACAAGGATGTACAGCAGATAGGCCTGCAGACTGCCCTGCTGCAGAAATCGTGACCATCCGAACAGCCACTTCACGTTTCGCGTCATCGGCTTGACGGCTCGTTCCAGCACCGTGTCAGGAATCTGGGTCTCAAAACGGGGGTTTTCCGGGAACAGCGTGTCGATTTTCGGCGGGTGAACGGTCGGCTTAAGTGCCCAGCGGAATAGATTCACCAGCCATTGCGCAAACGACGACGACGAATACTGCATGGTCGCGGAAGGCGCCGCGTAGCCGCAATCCCACGTCAGGCCCGACGGTGCGCTTCTGACTCGGCGCTGCAGCAGAATCGTGCCGACGGCCACCAGGGAAATCAGGATTCCCGCGATGATGCTGACCGGTCCCAGCGGAAAAACCGTTCGCAGGGAAAGTTCGGCAAGGTCGGCGGTCGCACCGGTGTCCGCCGCTGCCCAGGTACCTGCCGCTCGTTCCAGCATCGAAACAACCAGGACCGGTGCGACTCCGATCAGCACGCAGAAGGCGGCCAGCACGATCATCGGTGCGGTCATCGCATGACCGGATTCATGCGCGGAAGCAGCGGTTTCGCTTCGCGCCGCTCCAAGGAACACGATGCCGTACACTTTCACGAAGCAGGCAACCGCCAGGGCTCCCACAAGAGCCAGTGCCGGTGTGGCAAATGCGGCGGTGGAAACCAGCGACTCCGTTTCGCCGGGTTTCGTCGGCAGCGTGCCGAACAGCCCGATGTAAATCATCAGTTCCGATACGAATCCATTCAACGGCGGCAAACCGCAGATCGCCACAGCGCCGATGACAAAACAGGTTGCCGTCACCGGCATGCGACGGCTGAGCCCGCCCATGACGTCCAGATCGCGTGTTGTCATGCAGTGAATCACGGACCCCGCCGCGAAGAACATCATCGACTTGAAGAACGCGTGATTCCAGACGTGCAGCAGTGCTCCGCAGATGCCCAGCATCACCCATTCGGGACGTCCGGTCGCGCGACCGATCAACGCCAGGCCCAGTCCCATCACAATGATTCCGATGTTTTCGACGCTGGAATAGGCCAGAAGCCGCTTGAAGTCGCGCTGGCTGACGGCGAACGCGATTCCCAGAACGGCGGTAATCGTGCCAGCGGCCAGCGTCACCAGGCCCCACGAAAGCGGAATCTGCGGGAAGAACGACGCCGTGCGGAAGATGCCGTAGATCCCCATCTTGAGCATCACGCCGGACATCACGGCCGACACATGGCTGGGCGCAGCGGCGTGAGCTCCCGGAAGCCAGACATGCAGCGGCATCAGCCCCGCTTTTGTGCCGAAGCCGACCAGTCCCAGCACCGCCATGGCGATCGCCGCCGTCGATGTCGAATTCGGCAGTGTCGAGTAACCGAACGAACCGGTCTGCGCGTACAGCAGAGCGAAAACACCGAAGGCACACAGCGTCGCAAGGTGACTGGCGGCGATATACAGCCAGGCGGCCCTGCGTGTTTCCGCGAGGTGTTCTTCGGTCGAAACCAGGAACATGGTGGAAACCGCCATGACTTCCCAGCCAAACAGGAACAGCAACCCGTCCGCAGCGGAAACCAGCATCATCATGGCGGACGTCATCAGGCCGAGAAACACGGAGACGCGCCGCGCGTTCTCCGCACCGCTGTGCTGCGACCAGTACTGAGTTCCGTAGATCGACGCCAGCGCACAGACCACCAGCACCGGTACCAGAAAGAACGCCGACAGCCCGTCGAGTCCCGCAGTGAATTCGAAACCCGGAATCGGCGCCGGAAAGCGCACCAGCGATGCATCACCGGTGGAATAGTAAGACCAGACGCCTGCCAGACCGCAGCCACAACCAGCCACATTCATCGTGGCCGACAGCAACTGCCCGGCTCTTGACCGAACCGGCGACAACAGTGCCGGCAATCCACTCAGCGCGGAACAGGCGGCCCCGCAAAGAATCATCTGGGTGGAATTCAATATGGCATCTTTCAGAATTCCAAATCCGGCCCGGCGACGCTTTGTTCCTGTCCAGCGCCAGTCAAAGAACGGATCCGGTTGTTACCCGGACGGACAGCAGGTCAGACGCCGCAGATCATAGACGACGGCAACACTCCGCCAGTCAGTACAACTCAGCATTTTCAGTGCCGTGCAACGCCTTTCTTCCGGCCGGGAACCGGATTGCGGAAGACTGATACCGTCGGCGATTGAGTTCCCGCAGACGGCAGCGTGCGGGGGCGTTCACTTCGAACCTTGTGCGCGATTTATCGTCCGGTGAATTGACTCAACCGAGGGCGTTCCCACGTTCAGCACAGCAGCCGTCCGGCTGGCTCAGACGTGCAATTCGTTGCACTCAACTGCAAGAAGCTGCACGGGTAAATCTGCAGGCAATGCAGAATCGGTCAGCATCGGCACTCGCCGAACCGCGCGCCGAACAACGCTGACCAATCCGGCTGCGGGAAACGCGGTTACGGCGCGGTGTATTCCGACGACACAACGAATATCGAGAATGATCCCGTCGACACTGCAGTATTCCTGTTTTCTGGCACACTTTGCGCTGAATGTAACTGCGCGCTGAATCTATCTGCGCTGAAAGCAGAAGTGTGCCGCTGCGAGCGGTGTTGTTTCCGGTTCCGCATATTCCCGAGGTCAACGATCGTCATGGAGCTGGCGCTGAAACAGGTTGCCGATTTCTTCGGTGTCTCCGAGAACCGCATCATCAAGTGGATCAAGAGCGAAAACCTGCCGTCAGATCTGGTCGCTGACCAATATCGATTTCATCGTGCCGAGCTGCTCGAATGGGCGGCGTTCCACGGATATCCGTTTTCTCCCGCGATCTATGCCGCGGAGAGCGACGATCTGACACCTGCCGGAACGCATGTGTCGGATGCCCTGCAGAGTGGTGGAGTGCTGGAGAACGTGTCCGGAAGTTCCCTTCGCGAAGTTCTGAAGGTCGCCCTGAACGGACTTCCGCTTCCCGCGACGATGAGTCCGGATGTCCTGATCGAACTCTTTCTTTCGCGGGAAACGGTTGGCAGTTCGGCGGTCGGCAATGGAATAGCCATCCCGCATCCTCGCGAACCGGTGCTGCTGAACGTTCCTGCCGCTGTTATGCGGTTGTGCTACCTGAGCCAGCCGCTCAGCATGTCCACGCCCGACAATCGTCCCGTCACAACCTTGTTCGTGCTGATCTGCCCGACGGCTCACGAGCACCTGCAGATGTTGTCTCGACTGGGAGCGCTGTTGCGCGTGGACACCGTTCAGGAAGCACTGCAAAAGCGGCAGACAGGAGAACCGCTGTTCAGAATCCTCCGCGACGCGGGCAGCAGGTTTCACGAAGCTCAGCAGTTGACCAGCGAGGCAAACTAACGACCACCTGACGCGCGGCGTCGCGCCAGCGCACGAATCGCTTCCGTTGCCCGGTCGGCATGACAACGGACTTCCCGACGCGGAAATGGACGAACGGGTCTTTCAGGAATCATCGATGACACAAGTTGCGGAACAGCTCACAACAACGAACTGCTGTCCGGTACCGCTGGCCGACGTGCCGGTGCTGCCCGTCGACGATTTTGCCGAGCAGCTGAGCGACGAGCTTCGCGGAAATGCCAGCGGTCTGTCGGCTCTGTTCGGAGTCCCGGGTTCCGGCCAGTCGGTGCGTCTGTATGCGGTGACGAATCATCGAGTCGCCGGGCGAGTTTCCGTGTTTGCAACGGACGTGAACGACAGCTACCCGTCATTCACCCCGCGAACCCCGCAGGCTCACTGGTTCGAACGGGAAATCGCCGAACAGTGGGGAATTGTGCCGGAGGGGCATCCGTGGCTGAAGCCCATTCGGTTTCATCGATCGTATGTCGACGGCCGTGACGCGTGGGGCCGAACGTCCGACGACGAAATTCTGCCCTGTGTTCAGCCAGCCGGTACGGACTACTTCCGAGTGCTGGGGGACGAAATCCACGAAGTTGCCGTCGGTCCGGTGCATGCCGGCGTCATCGAACCCGGCCACTTCCGATTCCAGTGCCACGGAGAAAACGTGTTTTCGCTGGAGATCGAACTGGGTTTTCAGCACCGCGGCATCGAACGGCAGTTGATCGGCGGCCCGGACAAACGTTCGCTGCATTTCATGGAGACACTGTCCGGCGACACGTCCGTCGGACATGGCACGGCCTATTGCCAGTTGCTGGAAGGCCTGGCATCGGTTGAACCGCCGCTGAAATCCCACGCGATTCGGGCGATCGGCCTGGAGCTGGAACGTCTGGCCAATCATACGGGAGACCTGGGCGCTCTCGCTTTGGACGTGGGGTTCCTGCCGACCGCTTCGTTCTGCGGGCGGCTTCGCGGCGACTGGCTGAACGCGTCGGCTCTGATTTGCGGCAACCGGTTCGGGCGGTCCCTGGTTCTGCCTGGCGGCGTGCGATTCGACATCGACACGGCGATGCGCGACGAACTTCAAAACCGTACGGAAACCGCTTTTCGGGATCTCACAGGCGCGGCCAACCTGCTGTGGAGCACCACCAGCGTGATGGCCCGATTCGAAGACTGTGGCAGAGTGCCGCGGGAAGTCGCCGACGACCTGGGCCTGGTCGGAATGGCGGGCCGGGCCTGTGGAATCGACCGCGACGCGCGACGGGATTTTCCATCGGGAATGTACCGATTTCATCAGGTGCCGGTTTCCACCTGGCACACCGGCGACGTGTTCGCTCGCGCCTATGTGCGGTGGCTGGAAGTGCAGCGTTCGGTGAGATTCATTCAGGATCAGCTTCGCGCGCTGCCCGACACGGCGACAAAGACCGACGTTGGATCGCTGCAGCCGGATTCGCTCACGGTGTCGCTGAATGAAGGCTGGCGCGGGGAAATCTGTCACGTCGCCATCACCGACAGCGACGGGCGCTTCGCTCACTACAAGATTGTTGACCCCAGCTTCCACAACTGGATCGGTCTGGCGATGGCGCTTCGGAACCAGGAGATCTCCGACTTTCCGGTCAACAACAAGAGCTTCAATCTGAGCTACTGCGGACACGATCTGTAAGCGGCCGGAATCCATTTACTGAAACGGAAACCTGCTTTCCCATGCTGAGAATTCTGAATGAACGTCGCTGCCAGGGCCATCGAACGATGTCATGGCCTGACGGCGAGGCACCAAAGTTGCCGGAGCGTTTTCGCGGGCTGCCGGTGATTGATTCGTCGAAATGTCCGGACGGCTGCCGAGCTTGCGCCGACGCGTGTCCCACGGACGCGATCACACTGAACGGTTCGATGAAACTGGATCTCGGCCGTTGCCTCTTCTGCACCGACTGCACCGACGCGTGTCCGGAAGGTGCGATCGAGTACACACAGGACTTTCGCCTTGCTGCGCGGACTCGGGAGGATCTGATTCTTGACGGCCAGGCTTTTCGAATCGCGGACGCTCTGGAAGAAAAGTCGCGAAAGCTGTTCGGGCGATCCCTTCAGCTCCGTCAGGTCAGCGCGGGCGGATGTAACGGCTGTGAAGCGGATATTAACGTGCTGGGGACGATCGTTTTTGACCTGAGTCGTTTTGGAATTCATGTCGTCGCGTCTCCCCGTCACGCCGACGGGCTGATCATAACCGGGCCGGTGACCGACAACATGAAGCTGGCTCTGCAAAAGACGTACGATGCCGTCCCTGCGCCGAAGATTGTGGTTGCCGTCGGAGCCTGTGCGATCAGCGGTGGTCCGTTCGTCGACAATCCGGAACAGCACAACGGCGCGGACGGAATCGTGCCCGTCGACATGTACATTCCCGGTTGCCCGCCGCATCCTATGACAATTCTGGACGGCCTGCTGCGACTGCTCGGCCGGATTGAAGACGGCTCACGGCGGACGTGATCCTTACCGTCCTTTCATGACCGCGCACCGATCGGGACGGCAACGCTGCCGCGTTGTTCGTCCGCAGGCACGTGCGGCCCGTTGGAGTGCGGCGACCGGTCGCCGCTTTGGTTTTCACGTGGTCGGCGAATAGCCGTGAACCGCACGGCATCACAAATTTCGTCCTCTCTGCGAAACCCAAAGCGATGCTGAATCATCGCACTCCAAAACATCGGTCGGTTCGGGGATTTCGGATTGCCCAGGTCGCCAGACAGTCTGGCGCGGAGTACATCGTCCGGCATCCGGAAGTCGCGTCGTGCAGTAAGTTGCGTCTCGTCTGCAGAGGATTGCATGAGAGCGGCGCGATCTTGCCCGGACACACGCAAGTCGCGGGAATTCCCACCGAATATCTGTGAATTCCCGACAAGATCCGGGGAGGTCCGGGGCAGCGGCCCCGGTTGGCACGGCCATTGCTAAAAGGTGTGACGGCCCGTTCGCGGTCCGGAGTCTCAACGCTCCGACCGCCGCGGAACCGCAGAAATTCACCGGGCGTCTCGGGCCGGCACTTGCCCGAGTTCACGATTCAGGAACCGTACGGTGTCGACAGCTTCCATCGCAGATCATGTTAAGAACGCCGGCTCGGGTTTCGTCGGCGAGCAGCCGGATCTTCGGCAGATCATGAAGCGCGTGACGCCGCTGCTGCCCACGCAGGGGCCGATCGAGGTCTTCGTCTATCTGAACCCACTGGAGGCGTTCGAAGGCATGCCGTTTCATGACGGCGTGCTGGCTGCGCAGCGCGTTTACGGAGGAAACCCGTACTTTCCGGAATCCAAATATCGCGAGCTGCTGACAGCCGGTCGCATCACCACCGCCGATCTGGAAGCCGTCTTGCGGGAAGAGCTTGGTGAGCAGGATGACGACCGGATCGACGCTCTGGGAACACGTCTGCAGCTTCGGATGGCGATGCTGCGGCATCCGCTGCATGTGGGTCCGGACGCGGAGCTGAAGTGGGTCGTCGCGGAAACGGATGCGCTGGATCGCTTCCGTCATGAAGTACCCGTTCGCGTGCGGGAAAGAACGCTCGCCGACACTCGCGAATGGTTTACGGAACGGCTGACCGGCGCGGCGGAAGATCCGTCGTGTTCGGACGAGCAGTTCCGCGAATTGACGGACGACATGTTCAGCCGCTACGGACGTCGCCTCAGTCGCTGGCGCGAGCGGCGCTGGGAAGCGGTTTCTCTGCAGTTGCTGTGGCGAGTCTGCCGGCAGGGCGTCGAAGACGTTTCGGCCGGTCATCCGCCGCAGGAACGGCTTCTGACGCCGCGGGAAATCCTGCTGAAGGCCACCGGTGAAGACATCAACCGCTACGTTCATGATGTTCTGATCCGGCTTTGCGGTGCGTTTCTGGATCAGGGGTACGCGGACTGGAAGATGCCCCATCGCGACCGGGGGCTGTATCACGCGTTCCTGTCGCTGTATTCCCAGCATCGCAGCGTCCCGGAGCAATGGACTCGCGACCTGCGGGATGAACTGTTGACGCTTCAAAGGGAAAACACGTCGGCGGAAGAATCAATCGAAGAGTCGCTGGACATTCTGGGCGTGGCCGCGGCGGATCGCGAAGAGTTCATCACACAAACGCTGCTGTCGCTGCGCGGCTGGGCGGGAATGATCTGGCAGCTTGAGAATGCTCCCGGATGGGTGGTGCGTCCGGCTCCAAAGGGATCCATCGTCGACTACCTGGCGATCCAGTTGATCCTGGAACGGCAGGCGATCGCGTATATCGGCCGGGAAGTTCTGGGAGTGTCCGGTCCGATCAGCAGAGTGGTCGCAGAGGCCGCCGCACTGATTCCGGAGCCTCGACCGCTGAACGTCGAGCGCCGCGCGTTTCTGCTGTTTCAGGTGGGACAAATGCTGGGCTGGCAGCCGCGAGTGCTGCTGTCTCTGACTCGGCAACAGTGGGCGCAACTGGTCAGTGAGTTCGAGAACTTCTCTGCGCTGGAACGTCGCCGGGTGTTCCATGAAGCCTACGAACGGCGGTACCGCGTGGCGGCTCTGGATGCCTTCGAAATCCACTCCCGTCGCCGCCGGCGACTGAGAGAAAAAAGCACAGCGGACACGTTTCAGCCGCCGACGTTTCAGATCATGACCTGCATCGATGACCGTGAAGAGTCGTTCCGCAGGCATATTGAAGAAGTGGCGCCGGAATGTGAGACGTTCGCCGCCGCCGGATTCTTTGCCGTGGCGATGAACTACAAGGGAGCCACGGACAGCTTCTATAAGCCTCTTTGTCCCGTCGTTATCGACCCGGTGCATTATGTTCAGGAGGACGTGGGTTACACGTTCGAAGGCATGCATCACAGCCGCGCTCAGCTTCGAAACCGGCTGGGGTGGGCGACGTATCTGTTCCACACTCGCAGCCGCACGTTTATCGGCGGCGTGTTTACGGGAATCGCCGGTTCACTGGCGACCGTGCCACTCGTCGCGCGAGTTCTGTTTCCGCACCTGACCTCCAGAATTCGCAGCCGTGTCGGAGCACTGCTGAAACCGCCGCCGGTGACTCGGCTGCAGTTGCTGCGGCATCAGGAAACTCCCGGTCCGAACAATGGCCATGTCGGTTACACGCTGCAGGAAATGGCGGGCATCGTGGAACGCCTGCTGCAGGACATCGGCCTGATCGAAACGGAAAAATTCTCGCGACTGTTCGTTGTCTGCGGTCATGGTTCTTCCAGTCTGAACAACCCGCACGAATCCGCATACTGCTGCGGAGCCTGCGCCGGAAAACGGGGCGGTCCCAATGCCCGGGCATTCGCCGAAATGGCGAACGACTGGCGAGTCCGTGCGATGCTGGACGAACGCGGCCTGCACATTCCGGAAGACACGGTTTTCGTCGGGGCCTATCACAACACCTGTGACGATTCCGTCGTGTACTACGACCTTGACCGGCTGCCGGCGTCGCATCGCACGGACTTCGAAGTCGCGCGCACCGCGATCGACGACGCTCGCAGACGCAACGCTCACGAACGCTGCCGCCGGTTTGTTTCGGCACCGCTGACACTCACCGCCGACGAAGCGCTGAGACACGTGGAATCACGTTCTCAGGACCTGGCGCAGGTTCGCCCGGAATACGACCACGCTACCAACGCGCTGTGCATCGTCGGACGGCGGGAATGGACTCGCGGCCTGTTTCTGGACCGCCGCGCGTTCCTTTCGTCGTACGACCCCGGTCAGGACGATGAACAGTCCAGCATTCTGCTGCGGATTCTTGCCGCGGCGATACCCGTCTGTTCGGGCATCAACCTGCAGTTTTACTTTTCGACAGTGGACAACGTTCGTTACGGAGCCGGGTCAAAGCTGCCGCACAACCTGGCGTCACTGCTGGGTGTGATGGAAGGTTCGTCCAGCGACCTTCGCACCGGCGTCTATGCCCAGGTCACGGAGATTCACGAGCCACTGCGGCTGCTGTTCGTGATTGAAACGACCACTCAGGCCATGCTGTCCATCATGGATCGAAATGCCGTCATCGGCCGTCTGTGCCGAGGCGGCTGGGTCCAACTGGCGGTCATTGACGCCGAGACTTCCACAATTGAACTGTTCCGGAACGGCCGGTTCGAACCCTACGAAGCGTCGACGGACCAGCTGGGAGAAGCCGTTTCGTCGCTGGAATGCTACGCCGGTTCGCGCGGCCACTTGCGGTTTCAGTCCATCGAGGAAACGGAAGTCGAATAGCTTCAATTTGCACACAAACGTCTATTTGCCGCGCGTCGCCATTGAACAGGTCGGGCGGCATTTACATGTCTCAGGCCACTTTTCCGTTCTTCAGCACCACCAGCTATCGAGTCACTTCAATTGTTCGCCGATCACACCATCACGATTGAATCCGTCTATCAGGGTCTGGGGCTGATTGTCGTCGCCAGTCCGCTGGCACTGCTGGCGATGATCGGGCTGCCGATGCTGTTCGGTCGTCCTGTGGAAGAACCTGTCCAGGCGGGGCTCACGAAGCTGGCCGTATCGTTCGGCCTGGTGGCGGCGGTCGGAATCCTCGGGATGATGCTGGCCTTCGACGCGCGCAGCGTGCCGATCGATATCGGAAACTGGGTCGTGATCCCGCAGGAAGAGTTCCACTTTCATCTGAAGTTTGTCTTCGACCGGCTATCCGTGCCGTTTGCCATCCTGTCGTTCGTGCTGTGCGGTACCGTGGGAGCCTTTGCCAGCGTGTATCTGCACCGCGAAACCGGCTTCGGTCGGTTCTTTCTGCTGTACGCTGTGTTTCTGCTGGGGATGGTCGTTTCCTCGCTGGCCGGGACGATTGAAACACTGTTTTTCGGCTGGGAGCTGGTCGGACTGTCGTCCGCGCTGCTGATCGCTTTTTTTCACGAACGTCCCGGTCCGGTTCGCAACGGACATCGAGTCTGGACGGTCTATCGAGTGGCCGACGCCGCGTTTCTGGTCGCCGCTCTGACGCTGCACCACCTGACGGGAGCCGGCGACTTCGAGAAGCTGATGGGAACCGGACCCTGGCCGGAAGGCGTTGCAGCCATTGATTCCAGCCACGCATTGATCGTTGGTCTGTTGCTGCTGGTCGCGGCGGCCGGCAAGTCCGGCATGGTTCCGTTTTCCGGCTGGCTTCCGCGCGCGATGGAAGGTCCGACGCCGTCCAGCGCCATCTTCTACGGAGCGCTTTCCGTTCACCTGGGAACGTATCTGCTGCTGCGAGTCAGTCCGCTGCTGGCCGCTTCGGTGCCGCTTAGTATTGCTGTGATCGTGCTGGGACTGGTGTCCGCAGTTTTCGGAACGCTGGCTTCGCGCGTGCAGGCCGACGTGAAGAACGCTCTGGCATTCGCCTCACTGACACAGGTCGGAATCATCACTGTGGAGATCGGCTGCGGTCTGCGGTACATCGCCCTGATCCACATGATCGGTCATGCCTGCCTGCGAACTCTGCAGTTGCTGCGTGCTCCTTCGGTGCTGAAGGACTATCAGTCTCTGGAAAACGCGATCGGAGAACGATTGTCAACCGGGCCGTCTTTCTGGGAGCGACTTGTCCCGGAACGGCGCCGATCCTGGCTGTACTGTTTTTCGCTGGAACGCGGCTTCCTTGACGGGTTCCTGAATGAATTCATTGTCCGTCCGTTCATTCGACTGTTTCGCTGGTGTGACATGCAGGAGCGTCGCTGGACCTCCGTCATTGGCGGCGCTGCCGCGGAGTCGGACCGAATCACGCCGTTCAGAGATTCGCTGGAGGACGTGGTCTGATGTCAGAACTTCATCTTCCCTGGCTGGAATTGTCGGTCATCATTCCGCTTCTCGGCGGACTCTGGGTTTCGCAGATGGTGAACCGAGACCGCGCTCGCACGGTCAGCATCGCGATCTGCACGGTCACCCTGCTGTGTGCCGCCGGTGAGTGGATCGATTTCAGTTCTCTGGGCCAGTTCGAAGCGCACGATCACTGGAATGTCCCCGGCAACCTGTTCCACACGGACATTTTTGTTGTCGACGAACTGAGTGCTCCGCTGTTGCCGCTGGCGGCGATGCTTTACGCCGTGACCGTCATGACCACGCTGCGAACAAAGGTCAACCGCTTTTCGTTCGGCTGGACGTTGTTCTCCGAAGCGATCCTGCTGGCGACGTTAAGCTGCCGCGAACCGTGGGTCATCGTCGGGCTGCTGTCGCTGGCCACGATTCCTCCGTGGATTGAAATCCGGCACCGGCGACAGTCCTCCCGGTTCTACTGCCTGCACATGGGACTGTTTGTTGTCCTGCTGTGTGCCGGTCAGGCGCTGGTTCCCGCAGACGCGTCGGCGGCCAACCCGCCACTGATCGCCGGATGTCTGCTGACCGCGGCTGCGCTGATTCGCAGCGGAGTCGCTCCCCTGCACTGCTGGATCACAGATCTGTTCGAGAAAGTGACGTTCGGGACCGGACTGCTGTTCGTGACTCCCATGACCGGGGCCTACGCGGTCATTCGACTGGTGCTGCCGATTGCTCCCGACTGGGCGCTGCAGAGCATCGCAATTGTGTCGCTGTTCACTGCCGTGTACGCGGCCGGCATGGCGCTGGTGCAGCACGATTCCCGCCGATTCTTCTGCTACGTCTTCCTGAGTCATTCGTCACTGGTGCTGGTCGGTCTGGAAATGGCGACGCCGGTAGGACTGACGGGCGCACTTTGTGTCTGGCTGTCCGTCGGCATTTCTCTGCTGGGATTCGGCCTGACCTTGAGAAGCATCGAAGCCCGCACCGGGCGGCTGTCTCTGGACAGCTTTCACGGACTGTATGAACACACGCCCGTGCTGGCAGGACTTTTCCTGCTGACGAGCCTGGCGTCGATTGGGTTTCCCGGAACGATCGGGTTCGTCGGTACGGAGCTGCTGATCGAAGGAGTGGTCGCCGTGTATCCGCTGGTCGGTCTGGCGATGGTGCTTGCCGCGGCACTGAACGGGATCGCAGTCGTGCTGGCGTACTTTCGTGTCTTCACGGGAACTCGGCACATGGCCTCCGTCTCGCTGGAATGCCGGCCGTGCGAACGGGTCGCCATCCTGGTTCTGGCGGCTCTGATCATCGGCGGCGGTTTGTATCCGCAGCCCGAAGTCGTATCGCGCTATCACGCAGCGGAAGCTTTGATGAAGCAGCGCGGCGTGGCGGCAAGAACAAGCGACCATCACGCCGAGGAAGTCGGCGAACACACCTCCCCTGCACCCCTGCCGGATGTTTCTCCTGCGATCAGACTGCTTCCGCCCCAGGCAGAAGCGGTTTCCCCCACAACGCTGGCTGATCGACCGGCGATTCATCTGAGTTTTTGAGAAAGCATGTCGATGTCCGAAACAACTGCCGCCCGGCCTGCCGCCGCCGACATCCCCCGAGGAAATCTGTCCGGCTTTGGCCGTTACCTGAAGCAGGACCTGGTGTCCGGATTCCTGGTGTTCCTGATCGCACTGCCGCTGTGCCTGGGGATTTCGGTGAACAGCGGTTATCCGCCGATCGCCGGACTGTTTACCGCGATCATCGGTTCCATTCTGACAACATTCATCAGCAACTCGGAACTGACGATCAAGGGGCCGGCAGCCGGCATGATCGTGATTGTGATGGGCTGCATTGAGGAATTCGGCGGCGATGGCATTGCCGACGGCTGGGCCGCGACCGACATGACGGCTTACAAGGCCGCACTGGCCGTCGGAGTCGTCGCGGCCATTATCCAGATCTTCTTCGGCCTGTTTCGAGCCGGGATTCTGGGTGAGTTCTTCCCGATCTCCGCCGTGCATGGGATGCTGGCCGCGATCGGCGTCATCATTATTCTAAAACAGATTCCGGTTGCTCTTGGTGTTTCCGCCAAAGGCAGCCCGTTTGAACTGCTCAGAGGCATTCCGGGATTTTTCGCGGAAGCGAATCCTGCGATCGCTGCCATCGGATTGGTCAGCGTGCTGATCATGTTTCTGTGGCCCGTCGTCAAAACGAAAATCCCCGTATTGAAGCCGATTCCGGCGCCGCTGGTTGTGCTGCTGGTGGCTGTGCCGATGGGGATGGGATTCGACCTGCTGCACGAACATTCCTACGTGCTGAGAAATCACGAGTACCAGCTGGGTGAGCAGTATCTGGTGTCGATGCCGAAGGAAACGTTCGGCATGTTCAAAGAGGTGGCCTATCCGGATTTCAGCGTGTTGTCACAGTTCAAGGCATGGAAGTGGGTCCTGATGTTCTTCATGATCGGCAGCCTGGAATCCCTGCTGAGCGCCAAGGCAGTCGACCTGATCGACCCCTGGAAGCGCAAGAGCAACATGAACCGCGACATCGTTGCCGTCGGCGTGGCGAATCTTGCTGCATCGGCCGTCGGCGGCCTGCCCATGATATCGGAAATCGTCCGCAGCCGGGCAAACATCGACAACGGTGCCCGCACCCGGTTCGCCGACATGTGGCATGGGGTCTTTCTGCTGCTATGCGTGGCGCTAATCCCAATGGTCCTGCACTGGATTCCTCTGGCTGCGCTGGCGGCCATGCTGGTTTACACCGGCTACCGGCTGGCCCATCCAACTGAGTTCGTGCATGTGTATCGCATCGGCCGCGAGCAGCTGGCAATCTTCGTCACCACGCTCGTGATGGTGCTCGCGACGGACCTGCTGATCGGCGTTGCCGCGGGCATCCTGCTGAAGATGGTGATTCACGTGGCGAACGGTGTGCCCGTTTCGTCGCTGTTCAAGCCGTACATCGAAGTGCAGGAAATCGACGACAAGACCAGCGTCATCCTGGCGCGCGAGTCCGCCGTGTTCAGCAACTGGATTCCCTTCCGCCGGCAGATTGAAGACATCGGACTGGTCCAGCGGCGCAATCTGATTATCGATCTGTCCGACACGAAACTTGTCGACCACAGCGTCATGGGCAAGCTGGAAGAAATGAAACGGGACTTCGACCAGGAGGGGCTGGGCTTTGAAATCCGCGGGCTGGAAACGCTGCAGCCGTTCACGAATGACGCTCATGCCGCCCGAAAGAAGGGCCTTGCCAGCATCCGGCGGCTAACCGTGGTGGCCGATGTCGAGATTGAAGACTGGCTGGAGAAGGAATTCGTCGATCGCGGAGCGACCGGATATACGGCGCTGCCCTGTTCGGGTGTGGGACGTCGTGATCTGCAGAACGGCCACCATCACAAGAAGCAGCAGGTACGCATCGAGGTTGTTGTCCCGCCTGACATTTGTGACAACCTGATGACGTTTATTCATCAGGAAGTGCTGCCGACGCACCACGTGACAGCCTGCGTCGAAACCGTCGATGTGATCTTCCGCGACCAGTTTGAGTCCCGGACGGAGCACGACGAACACGTCGCCGCCGGGCATTGAGTCGATTCCCGCTCGCCTAACCTGGCGGGCCATGCATTTGCGCAAAAGAAAACGGCTGCCGTGTTCCGGGGAACACGACAGCCGTTTCTGATTCGGTTTCCGGGGAATCCGATTACGACTTCTTCGCAGCGGGCTTCCGAGTCGTGGTGCGCTTGGCACCGGTTCGTGCCTTGGTTGACTTGGCAGCGCTGGTCTTCGGCTTGGAAGCCGTGCTCTTGGCTGCGGTTGTCTTCTTCGCTGTGGTCCGGGCCGCCCCTGTCTTAGCCTTGGTTGACTTGGCAGCAGTCGCACGCTTCGTGGTGGACTTCGCAGCACCGGCCTTTGACTTGGTGGACCTGGCAGCCGTCGCACGCTTTGCGGTCGACTTCGCAGCAGGCTTTGCCGAGGTGTTGCTTCTTGTAGCCATTCCTTGATTCCTCCGTGGGAAGAAAGTCGGCACGCTTAGGTGAATGGACTGTTGGGCGGTGCCGGACCTGTCAACAATCTCGGAATTCCACTGAGCCGATGTGCCGCACCATTACGGTCACTCTTCGACTCGTGCGGGAGTGTAAGCCAGTTCCGAAAAATGCGTCAATCCGAAATCGTTGGCTGCCATCACCTTCCCTCGATTTGGATTTCTGTAAGTTTGCACCCCGGCGACTTCCGGCAGTTTCCGCCGATCGCGCCACCGAAACAAGTCCCCCGGATTGACGAACGAACAGCAACCAAAACCGAGAGGATTTGCCGTTACGACGCATCCGGCATTCACACGGTTGAAGTTGACCGATGCCAGTTGCAGAATCCCGTGACACTCACGCGCAGCACGGCCCGCAACGTTGTGAGACGCGTTTATTTCGAGTCAAAGGCGAAGTCATTCGGCCGACTCGCGCGCGACAATCTCGCCGGTGGCTCGTGTCACACGACTCATGGCGAACCCCGGCTTTCCGTCGGCGGTAGAACGAATCCGTACCGTTGAATCGGCACGCTGAATTTCCCGGCCGATTGTGAAATCCCAGCAACAGAACTTCCAAATGCACACTTCGAACCTTGTCAACCAGCTTGCACCTTCCGCCACGATTGCCGCTGCCGCGAAAGCTCGCGAACTGCGGTCAAAGGGCATCGACGTTCTGGAATTCACGCTGGGCGAACCCGATTTCACGACGCCCGGACACATCTGCACGGCAGCAAAAGCGGCCATCGACGCCGGACATACGCACTACACTCAGGCGACCGGAATTCCAGCGCTGAAGCAGGCCGTCTGCGATGCCTTTCAGCGGGACTACGGCGTCAGTTACAAGCCTGGCGAAGTGACCATCTCCAACGGAGCCAAGCACGCGCTGCACAACGTTCTTGTCGCCTGCTGTGATCCCGGCGACGAAGTCATCATTCCGACTCCCTACTGGGTCAGCTACAGCGCTCTGGTGGAACTTGTGGGAGCCAAACCGGTGCTGGTGGAGACAACCGAAGACGCCGACTTCTGTATGACCGCCGACCAGTTGCGGAATGCCATAACGCCGAAAACACGGATGCTGATGCTGAACAGCCCCAGCAATCCCACCGGTGTCGTCTACCCGGTGCAGACTCTGGAATCGCTGGCTCGCGTCGCCGTGGAGAAGGACATTCTGGTGCTGTCCGACGAGATCTACGACAAGCTGATTTACGATGGCTACACCTTCCGCACGTTTGCATCATTCGGCGACGACGTGAAGCAGCGCACGATCATTGTCAACGGAGTCAGCAAGGCCTACGCGATGACCGGCTGGCGAATCGGCTGGACTCTGGCGCCGGCAAATGTCAGCAGGGCGATCGATGGCCTGCAGAGCCAGCAGACGTCAAATCCCTGCGGCATCAGTCAGTACGCCGCGCTGGCGGCGCTGAACGGCCCTCAGGAATGCGTGTCCGAAATGCTGCAGCACTTCCAGCAGCGCCGCGACTACGTCATTGCTCGGCTGAGAAAGATGCCGGGACTGACGTTTGCCGATCCCGGCGGAGCGTTCTACGCGTTCTTCAACGTCAGCAGCCACTTCGGCCGCACGCTTCCCGGAGGAGTCACTGTGGACAACAGCAGCGATTTCTGCACCGCTCTGCTGGAACAGGCACACGTGGCACTGGTGACCGGCGACGCGTTCGGGGCTCCCGGTTACGTACGGCTGTCGTTCGCCACAAATATGGAGACAATCGAAGCCGGCCTGGACGCGATCGAAACGTTTCTCACGACCTGACGAGTCGTTCGGCCGGTGCATCCCGCGCGAGGGATTCCGGGACCGGAGAACGATCGGCGATTCGGCCGCCGTAGTATCATCCCGACTCTCGCGCGGCGGCTGGTGATGCGGTGATTCTTTTTGTGTTGCCGTCAAAGATGCCGACGATGCTGCACAGGTCGATCATTCCCGCGGTCTGGATATCCCTGTCGTAGCCCAGCGCCATCAGGTTTCTGGCCCCCTTACTGCGAAGAAGCGCTTCCGGCAGCGTCATTTCGCGAGTCATCTGCAGCCACGCGCAAAGCGCCAGCAGCGAAGAATCCGAAAGTTCCCACCGCGATTCGTCAACGTCCGGAATGTCCACGCAGCCGGTCAGCCGCTGCACGATGCATCCGGCAAACAACACGTCTTCGTTCGTCACGGCACCATTCGTCCCGGCGCAGACCAGGTGGATCGGGTTGCAACATCCGGCCAACTCATTGACGACGCCGGAGAGGTTCACGAACGATCCGACGAGAATTCGTTCGGCGATCCCGCATCGCAGCAGTGCTCGGGTGCCGTTGGTGGTTGTGAACGCAATCGTTCTGCCGTCGACGACGTTTGGTGAATAGTCGTCGGGCGAGTTGCTGAGTTCGAAGCCGTCGATTTTGACTCCGCCGCGTTCGCCACCCCGCAGAACTGTGTCCGGCGATCTTTCGAACGCGGAGTTCGCTTCTTCAATGCTGCCGCAGGGAATGATGCCGGCCGCGCCGTTTTGCAGCGCGAGCGTCATCGTGGTCGACGCGCGCAGAACGTCGATCACGACGGCGATACCGTCCCTCAGCGCTTCCGGTTCGAACATAGCCGGCAACAAGTGGACGTTTAGCGTACGAGTCATCGCAGTGACTGCATGAAGTTGAATTCGGGAACGACGGACGAACGATAATCGAACACCAACGATTCTTCCCGTTCCAGGGTTCCGCTCTTCAACTCGTTCCGGGGTTCCACCCTGGAACGCACTGCCAGGAAGGCTCCGCCTATCCGATCGGCCATCCGGCAGTGTGCGAAACAGCAGGCACCCTGTTCCGGCGCCGGATTACTTCAATGGAGTTCCTTATTGTCTTCGTGTTGGCTGTCTGCGGTTCAGCGAACGGAGCTTGCACGATCTGCCTTCGGAGTGATGAGTCCGGCGGCCGATGAAGACATACCCTCCCGTTGAAACGGGAGGGTCGAAGTTTGATCGCCGTGCAGGCGAGCAAACGAGGGGAGGGCCTCCGCGCAACGGGAGTTCCCTGTGTGTCGCCCTCCCCGCGATCGAACGCCTGAACGGCATGCGTTCGGCGACCCGCCCGTTGAAACGGGAGGGTGAAACAATTTTCGCTCTGCGTTGGTCAATGCTAATCTGCCAATCGCCAAACTGCCGGAGCTCTGAAGTGCGCTTTGTGTGACGCGGTGCTGCGACGGCCGGGACCACGCTCACCGAGGGCGTGTCAGGAATTCGGCAACCCTGCAGCGGCACACGTCGTTTCAGAATCCGCGGCTCGCACAGTTGAGTATTCGGTTGAGTTTCGTCATCTTCAGGGATTGCGGACCAGCCTGCACTTCCGAAACCCAGGAGACACAAGTCATGAGACGAACAGCAATGATTCTCGCGATCGCGATGATGGTATCCGGCGGCCTGGCCAGAGCGGCCGATCCGTGGGGCCTGGAACGGGGCACACCCGATCTGAAGTCGGCCGACAGGCTGGCGTTTGGCCCGGAGGACATCCTTTTCGTTGGCGACACGAAATCCGCGGCGGTATTTGCCGTCGCGACGGGAAACACGCAGGGCGATGCATCAGCCGCCAGCATCAACATTGAAAACCTGCCGAAGAAGGTGGCCGATGTGCTGGGAGCCGGCAGTGCAACGGTCAACGATATCGCGGTGAACCCGGCAACGGGAAACGTGTTCGCCGCCGTGACCGCAGATGACCAACCGGCGATCATTCAGATCGACGGAGCCGGAAAGATTACGAAGCTATCTCTGGAAGAAGTCCGGTTTGCGAAAGCCGGTCTTTCTGATGCTCCGGAAGACAAGGAAGTCGGCGAAGGCCGCCGGCGCCGCAACAACCGCGGTGATGCAATTACCGATCTGGCATGGTTTGAAGGAAAGGTGCTGATCTCCGGACTGAGCACTCGCGAAGCTCCATCGACGGTTCGTGAACTGAACTTTCCGTTTGCTGATTCCGATCACGGCACCAGCGTTGAAATCTTCCACGCCGCTCATGGTCGCGACGAAGACTACGCCGCCGTTCGAACGTTCGTTCCGATGATGATCGACGGTGAACCCAGCCTTCTGGCAGCTTATGTCTGCACACCGCTTGTGAAGATCCCGTTGTCTGAACTCGAAAAATCCTCCGACAAGGTGAAGGGCACCACCGTCGCAGAACTTGGAAATCGCAACCAGCCCCTGGACATGATTACCTACGAGAAGAACGGCAGGGAGTTTCTGTTGCTCAGTAACAGTGCTCGCGGCGTCATGAAGATCACGACGGCGGGACTGAGCAAGAACCCGGGACTGACAGAGCCTGTCAGCGGCGGCGGCACTGCCGGTCAAACCTATGACACTGTCGAAGCCATGCAGGGCGTGGTGCAGATGGACAAGCTGAACTCCGATCACGCGGTGATTCTGGTTCAGAATGACGCCGGAGCCCAAAGCCTGAAAACGGTGGCTCTGCCGTAGCGGCACACGTCGATGCCGATTGTGGCAGGATCTGATTCACGAAAGCGACGGACGCCAGCCGGTGCCCGTCGCTTTCTTTTTGGATTCGAAAGCCGCCGCGGATCACCTTTTGCGGTTTTGCGTGATCAACCGACCTGGTTTCTCACATCGCTTCGCGGATTCGAACGCCGATCAGCGGATCCACCATCGGTGCTGTCGCCAGCGCCACCGATGACGCGCCGGCTGCCAGGTAATCGTGAACGTGCTGAGCGGTCGAGATGCCGCCGACGCCGATCAGATGCAGCGGCAGGCCGCGTTCGGTGACGATTCGCGAGAACATCCGAGTCTGTTCGATCGACGCGACACGAGTCGCGTCGCCGCAGATGCCGCGCGGCTGGCCGTCGAACAGCAGCGAATCGTCCTTGCCGCGGACTCGCGCGGCGATCGAATTCGTCATCGCCAGACCATCGATCCAGGGACTCAGCGATTCGACCAGGACTTCGGCGTCTTTCTTCGTTGCGACCTTGCCAATCTTGATGACCAGCGGCACGCGTCCGATTGCTTTGCGAATGTGTTCCGCGACGAATGCGGCATCGGCTGGCTGCTGGAAGAGCTGGCCGTCGGCGGTGGAAACGTTCGGGCACGAAAAGTTCGCTTCGACTCCATGAGCACCCGCGTCGACGGCCCACGCCGCACATTGGGCAAAGTCGTCCGCAAGCTGTGTCAGCGATTCTCCGGGATCGGTGAGGGAAACGTCCTGAGTTCCCACGACGGACACGACCAGCACTTTTCCCGCGGGAAGGTTCTGCCGGGTTTGTTGCACATCGTTGCGCCAGTCATCCGGCGGCTGGGACGGCATGCCGAACGACACGGCCCAGCTTCCGCTCATCCACCAGAACTCCGGAAGAATCTCACCGCTTTGCAGCAGCGGCCCTGTCTTCACCGGCACCAGATTTGGCAGCGGATAGCATTCGCGCGCCGAGCTGCGCACGGTCTTGTAGACCAGAATGTCGAACCCCAGCGATGCGTAGTACAGCAGCCAGCGACCGTTCAGCAGCGGTCCGGCGGGAATTCCCAGCGGCGATTCCACGGGAAGACCGCACCACGTCCAGTCTCCCGAAACAGCGACGACGGAGGGAAGCCGGTCGGCAGGCAGCGCATCGGGAGCGTTGTCCAGATTCCATTGCCAGGATTTCGTGACATCGTAGCGGGGAAGCATCATCAGTAGTGCGGAGGCTTTTCGTCTTCGGCATCGCGCTGCTCGGGCGCTTCGTGCAGAGTTTCCAGTTCGTGTTCAATCCGCGCGAAGCGCTTGTCGAATTCGTTCAGCCGCGCGAAGTATCGTGTCAGCGTCTGATTCAGTTCTTCAACGTCGTGCTGCAGATGAGCCAGCGCCGTTTCAATGCGGACCAGGCGTTCCTCGGTGTGTGAATCCTGTTGCGTCATGAGTTGTCCGTGTGTGTGTCGCGGCTGCGTCCGGGGAAGCCGAAGCTACATTTCCTGCCCGCTCAGTCTGGCGACTTCGTTGACGTCTTTGTCTCCGCGGCCGGACAGGCAGACAACGATGACGTCGTCTTTGTCCCGCTTTGTCGCCGCCTTCATGGCGTACGCGATCGCGTGCGAGGTTTCGATGGCCGGCAGGATGCCTTCCATGCGGGCCATCTTCTGAAACGCGGCCAGCGCTTCGTCGTCGGTGGCGCTGACGTAATTGACGCGGCCGGTATCCTTCCAGTAGCTGTGTTCCGGCCCGACTCCCGGATAGTCCAGGCCCGCCGAAATGGAATGAACGTCCGACGTCTGTCCGTCGTCATTCTGCAGGACGTAGCTGTAACTGCCGTGCAGGATTCCCGGCTTTCCGTACGTCAGAGTACTGGCGTGATCACCGAGTTTCGAACCGCGGCCGCCGGCTTCGACACCGGTCAGGGCGACGTCGTCGTCGATAAACGGATAGAACATGCCGGCCGAGTTCGAGCCGCCTCCCACGCAGGCCACAACTTCGTCCGGAAGTCGACCGATCATTTCCAGCGATTGTTCGCGGGCTTCGCGACCGATCACCGACTGAAAATCTCGCACCATCATCGGAAACGGATGTGGCCCGACAACGCTGCCGATGATGTAGTGCGTGTCGCGGACGGACGCCATCCAGTCGCGCATGGCTTCGTTGATGGCGTCTCGCAGAGTCCGCGAACCGGTGGTGACCGGCCGCACTTCGGCTCCCATCGTTCGCATGTTGAAGACGTTCAGCTTTTGCCGGCGAACGTCTTCCTCCCCCATGTAGACCACGCACGGAAAACCGAACCTGGCGCAGGCCGTGGCGGTCGCGACTCCGTGCTGACCAGCGCCGGTTTCCGCGATGATGCGCTTCTTGCCCATCCGCATCGTCAGCAAAGCCTGGCCGATTGTGTTATTGATCTTGTGAGCGCCGGTCAGGTTCAGGTCTTCCCGTTTAAAGAAGATCCTGGCACCGCCGCAGGCTTCCGTCAGACGCTCGGCGAAGTACAGAGGGTTGGGCCGTCCGACGTAGTGCTTCAGCAGATCGTCCAGCCGACGACCAAATTCAGGGTCGCGCTTCGCGTCATCGTACGCTTCTGTCAGTTCGTCCAGAGCGTACATCAGCGTTTCGGGAACGTACCGAGCGTCCGAATTCGCCGAACCGGCCTCGTGAATCCGGTACGGCGCTTAACACGGTGGTTTCGGAGGCGGAAGTGTCGATGGCCATGAATCAGCGTCCTGAAGGTCAGGGAGTTTGAACGGGAAGACCGCATTTTACGGCCCGGAGCGGGGAATCAAAGGGCGTCGGCCGGAAGGCGGCGACGCTGAACGCGGAACCGGTAGCCGTTCGTCGCTGCGGGACGATCGCGGCGGTGTTCGTCGGAGCCCCCGGAACCTACTGCCTTGTCCATCGAATCGACATGTGCCACCATCTGGCTGGTTCTCGGTGTGCCACTGGCTGTGCCAGTGCTGGGCACAGGAGAGCACTGGCACGGCCAGTGGCAACCATTCTGAAGCAGACTGGCACAGCCAGCGGCACACGACCCATCGATTTCTGCCTGACGCAGCACTACGCGTGCCGAAACTCCGCAACTTTCCCCAGGAGCCGCCGTTTCTCGCCTGAAGACGACCGTCGGCAGTTTCGGCGGCAGAATCTGCCGACAGACCGGCGATCGGTGCCGGCGAAGCTTCCGATGTCGGGCAGAAAAGCTCAAGTTGCCGGGAATCTGGTCTGCCTGAATTTCACCGGACCGAGTAACCTCGCGCCACGTCGCCTTTCTCCGGCGGCTGTCTCCCCTTTCTCACTCGCCCGTCACTTTTTCTCGACCTCTCTGCTTTCCGCACGGCAAACCCAAACGCCCGTGACGCGCGAACACGCGCGGCCGGGTACGCCGGTTGTGTCGTCGCCGGACGCCATTCCCCGAGAGGAAAGGAATTCCCTGTGCAAACGCAGACGTCCTCAGCGGTTGACGCTTTCTCATTGACTTCCGTTCGTTTTCGACTGTTCGGGGCCGCGTCGTGGAAATACCTGCTAACGCGATTTGCGGCGGATTTCGCGATCGCCAACATCGTGCTGGTGGCGTCCTGTCTGCTGCGACTGGTGGCCAACGGAAGCTTTTCGTCCGCTGACCCGGTGGGTTCCATCGTGGGTCGCGTCAATTCGGTGTACCTGATGAACGCGGTCTGGTTCGGAGCCACCGCCGTAGTGCTGCTGTGCCTGACGGGCTTCTATCGACCTCGTCCCAGCAGCCGCGTTGGTGAGCGGCTGGCGGCTGTCGCGAAGGCGTGCGCCGCAGGAGCCGCTCTGCACATTGCCTTTGGGATCCTGTTGCTGCGCCGCGATCTGCAGCCGTTCCAGCTTGCCTTCATCGCCTGGGCGTTGTTGTTTGGGGCCATCGCGCTGACTCGCGTGTCGCGGATTTCGCTCTCTTCGTATTTTCGATTCGTGCCGCGAGTGGCGGCGGCCGGCACGAGCCACGTGGAAGATGTCCTGGTCGTCGGCGGAGCCGGATACGTGGGTTCCGAGCTGGTGCGGCAGTTGCTGAAATCGGGATACCGTGTGCGTGTTCTTGACCTGCAGATGTTTGGCCTGAAGCCGCTGGAGGATCTGCTGGGCCACCGGCGGCTGGAGGTCATGAAGGGTGACTTCCGCAACGTCGAACATGTCGTCAAGGCGCTGCGGGGAATGGATGCCGTGATTCATCTGGCTGCGATTGTCGGAGATCCGGCCTGCGCAATCGACAAGAACACAACGATCGCCGTCAACTACCAGGCGGCCCGGATGATGGCTCAAATGGCCCGCGCGAACGGCATCAGTCGCTTTGTCTTTGCGTCCACGTGCAGTGTCTATGGCGACGCCAGCGATCAGGGCGTGATCAGCGAAGGCGGAGTTCTGAATCCCGTGTCGCTGTATGCCACAACCAAGATCGACGCTGAAAAGGCACTGCTGGAAACAGCCGACGACGTCTTCCAGCCGACGATTCTGCGGTTCGGAACGGCCTATGGCCTGTCGTCCCGCCCGCGATTCGATCTCGTGGCCAACCTGTTTAGTGCCAGGGCTGTGGCGGAAGGCGAAATCTCCGTCTTCAACGGCCATTATTCACGGCCGTTCGTGCATGTTCGAGACATGGCTCGCGCGTGCCAACTGATGCTGGAATCGCCGCTGCATCTGGTCGGTTGCGAGATCTTTAATGTCGGCGACGAAAGTCAGAACTACACCATCAGCGAACTCGGTCAGATGGTCGCTCAGCACGTTCCGGGGACGATCGTTCACGAATCGTGCGACGACAGCGACCCGCGAAGCTACCGGGTTTCCTTCGAAAAGATCCGTTCGACGCTCGGCTTCCGAGCCAGCGTGGACGTGTCGGAGGGCGTGCGGGAAATGGTCGAAGCTGTCCGCTCCGGCCGGATCGGCGACTGGCGCGACCCGGTCTACAGCAACAAGCTGCAGATGGAAGAATTCGCTTTGAACCTGCTGACATTTCCTCAGCCGCAGATCAGTGCCGAACAGGAAATGCCGGCGACGTCCGAATTCCTTCGCAAAGCCGCATAGCCTCGTCGCACGCGAGGTTCGTTGCCCTGCAGGAGCCTTCGGAACGAGGCACAGCGGGACTAACCGGCAAGGGCCTTCGTCACCAGGTCGCCCATTTCGCGAGTTGAAACGGACGGGCCTCCGGACGCGATGTCCTTCGTGCGGTGGCCGGATTTCAGCGTCGCGGCGACGGCTGTTTCGATGGCTGCGGCTTCATCGTTCAGGTTCAGTGAATGACGCAGCAGCATGGCCGTCGCCAGAATGGTGGCCAGCGGATTAGCGATGCCCTTGCCGGCGATGTCCGGAGCAGAACCGTGAATCGGTTCATACAGTCCCGGCCCGTCACTGCCAATGGACGCCGACGGCAGCAGCCCGAGCGAACCCGGCAGCATCGAAGCTTCGTCGGTGAGGATATCGCCGAACATATTGCCCGTGACCACAACGTCGAAATCCTTCGGCCGCGAAATCAGATGCATTGCCATCGCGTCGACCAGCACGACATCGTACTTCACGTCCGGGAACTCGTCTTTCATGACCCTCGCGGCCACCTGCCGCCACAGCCGCGACACTTCCAGCACGTTGGCTTTGTCGACCGATGTCAGCTTCCCGCGTCGTTGCCGAGCCGCCTGCGCCGCGAGTCGCACGATGCGTTCAACTTCGCCGGTTGAATAGACCATCTCGTTAAACGCTTCTTCGCCGCTGGAGTGCGGGCGGCGGCCGGACGGGCCGAAATAAATGCCGCCGGTCAGTTCTCGGAAGAACAGAATGTCCGTGCCGGAGACGATTTCGCGGCGCAGCGGGGACGCGTCGACGAGTTCATCAAACGTCTGAATTGGCCGCAGATTGGCGAACAGGCCCAGCTCGCGGCGAATCTTCAGCAGCCCGGCTTCCGGCCGGGTCTTTGCCGTCGGATCATCCCACTTCGGACCGCCGACGGCTCCCAGCAGAATGCCGTCCGAAGCGCGGCAGGCGTCAATTGTTGGCTGTGGCAGCGGGTCGCCGAAATCATCGATCGCATTGCCGCCGATCGGGTGTTCCGGCGTTTCGAATCGGTGGCCGAAACGTGTGGCAACTGCATCCAGAACCTTCCTCGCTTCGGCGACAATTTCCGGACCGATCCCGTCTCCGGGCAGCAACACCAGTTTGGCGTCCATTGACAAGCACTCCGACATGGGGCGAAATATGAAAGCGTGACAGAGTACGGGGCGCGCCAGGCAATGCAACCGCGATCGCCAAATCCACCGGTGTTGGGAATCGTCCTGAAAGGCGGCAGCGATGACAGACAATCCTTACAGCGTTTCACCGAGGTCGGCGGACACGATTGAAGGTGATGTGTCGACGTCGCAAAGACTGGAGTCCTGGGTCGCCGGCGGCCTGGTGGGATTCTTTGTCTGCCTGCTGTTGGTCGTGTTTTTCTTCGGCGTCGTGATGCTGTTCACCGGGCGGCTGGACATTGCCGCGTCCGGCAGCCCGAATCGCCACGGGTTGTGGGGATGGGCGATGGCATTCGGTGCGGCATTTTCCGTCTGCACGGCTCTGATCGTCGGCATCAATACGACCATGCGAATGCAGCGGGTCTTCCGCCGCCGGTCACGGCAAACGGAGCGGCAATTGCAAATGGCCCGCGACGCGGCGGCGGCGAAGAAGCAGATTTCGCTTCAGAAGCAGTCGCTGCCGGCGGACAGCCACGGCAATGCGTGACTGCCGCTGACTTTACTGACGTTCGACCTGAAAATGCAGGTGGCTTTCACCAGGCCCGGCGCGGCGCAGCCGAAAGGCCGTCCGACCGCCGAATTGCTGATGCACACGCTCAGCTTTGGCCGAATCGTATGCTCCGGAGTGAGCATGCAGCAGATATCGCAGCGTCAGTGGTGCTTCGTTTGTGATCGTGTAACCGGTGTCCAGACAGAAGGCCGCTCCCATCCAGCCGTCCTGCCGCACGTGCCAAAACGTCGGGTATCGCGGATTCGTTGGATGATCGAAGAACGTCATGCCTTCCGTGACAACCGAGCGATCTGTTCCGCTGCCCGCAGTGATTGGCCCGGAATAGTCCATCCAGCGAGCTCGCTTGCCGAAGATGGCTTCTTCGCCGACCAGTCCCTCGCTGTTCTTCAGTTCTCCGCCGCCGAAGTGAGCTGAGATGGTTTTCGCGACGCGAACCGCCAGAAATCCGAAGTTCGTCTTGCCGAGTGCCACTGTTTCGGCACCGTCCGGCGGACGCATCGTGATCTGCAGCTCCAGGGCATGCTCGCCATCGGCCATCGGGATGATCGCCGCAATCACGTCCTGTTCCATCAGTTCGTTTCCGTCGGGATCGTACCAGCCGGTGACCGATGCCATCACGGCTTCTGTGTCTCCGTCACGGTATCGGTACCACTGCTTCTGCCGCACCTGCGTTCCCGCCGTGTCGGCCCAGAAGCTGAATCCGTTGACGTCGTGGAAGGCGAACCACACGGACCGGTGATGGTCATGATCGGGCGCGCCGGGATGCCCCATCCGCGTGAGCGAAGTTCCGGACGGTCCGTTGAACGGAAAGAAAAACGGACGCGGATACTGCTTACCGAAATGCCAGCGCGTCTTCTCGACTCCGTCAACCCGCAGCGACACCTGCTGATCGGGAAGCGGGATAACTTCACAGCGCTCGGGCCGGAACGAATCGTCCTGAGCCAGGCACTGCGTATTGGCAGTGACGAGAGCGATGAACAAAGCGCGTACACACATTCGCGAACTCCTGTTGTGGCGCTACCGGACATGCTGCAATCACAGCGACTCCGGCGCCTCGGGGTGCGTCCATCGTTTCAGCAGCGGCGCGAGCATCAGGCAGACGCCGCCACAGATCAGAGCAGCGATCGCGATATGTCCGAAGACATCGCCGTAGACCTTGACGCTTTCCGAAGGCAGCGGAATCGTCGACTCCTCACCGCCGCCATGTGAGGCACCGGTAAACTGAGAAATAATCGCGGCCAGATACTGCGAAAAAGCGGTCGCCAGGAACCAGGCGCCCATCAGCGTGCTGACGAGAACCTTTGGTGACAGACGCGTGATCATCGACAGACCGACCGGCGACAGGCAGAGTTCTCCCGTGGTATGCAGTGCGTATCCAAGCAGCACCAGAACGGTGACACCAGTCGCCGCGGGCGTCGGCCTGAGTCGCTCCGTACGCAGATGGCTCCGAAGCCGAGGCCAAGCTGCAACAGCCCAGTGCGAACTTCGTGGGAGTCGAAGGCTCCAGACCGCGTTCGGCGAGGTATGTCCAGAGGGCCGTAAAGATCAGCTGCAAATCACGATGCAGAGAGCGGGATTCGCCGCCTGAAATGTACTGGCTGCGATTTCGCGTTTGCGTTCGGCGATCCCCATTCCGATGTTGTCTTCGTGAACTGTCCAGGCGATCTCGAAGTCGGCTTTCGTATCCTTCGTCGCCGATGCAGATTCACGCAGCATTGTTCAGGCATCGGTCTGGGTAAAGATCGCAGTCACGATCGCGACCATGTTCATCGTATTCGTTGAATCAGCGCTGCGTCGGCGGTGTCGAACTGAATCTGATCCGACGGGTCAGCGGCGACCACTGACGTCCGGTGACCCGGTCGACATTGCGGTCGGCGAAATTGTTTCGCCAGCCTGCTTCGGCGTCGCCATTGTTCGAGAGTCCACGATGTCTTCAGCATCGAAAACGGTCCGACGATCATCCGTTTCTCACTACTGTACCAGCCGACTTTGCTTCGTTCAATGGTTCCGAACGTGAAGATTCGCAGAATTAGAAAGCCGAATGCCAGGACTCCGCACCGTCAGAAGCAGGCCGGACGGTGCTGGTGAAGACTGATTTCCCAGCGATACAGAGAACACGGCCACAGATGGCTATGCTGACCGACTCCATGTCAGCGGAGCCTGCGTTCGTCGTTTCGAGGCGAATTCCAATTTCACCGGCTGATGGAATTCATGAGTTCACCAGCTGGTCAGAAGCAGGATACGAACAACGCAACAATCGGCACCAATGCAAGTACACGCAACAATCACAGCAATTGAGTTTCGTCCTCGGAAAGATTCCATTCGGTGGTCCTGGCCAATGTCAGGACGGCAAAACTGCCGCGGCTGTCAGAAAGAAGCTGATGCGATGATTTTGCGAAACTCCGAAACGATCAGACACACGGCGACAATACGTGTTCACGAGAATTGCCGCGAGGTTATCAGGAAAATACAGCAATGAGAATGCCGCCATCGCGCCCATGCCGACCAGTAACTGCGTAATCAGGATTGGCACCACCTGACAAACACTGCAGCCAGGTGAGCATCCTCTGAAACGCAGGTCCATGCCATCGGCCCAAAACCCAAGATGACACCCGTATGTTTCGAAGACGGACCAGAAGATGGCAATAACCGCAAAGCATGGGACTCATCGCCGCCCGAGATTCACGCCCATGTAGAAAATCGTGAAGGTCTCACCATCGCGGCGAAAGAACTTCCTGCGGATATCCGCCGGCAATGGCCATCGTGGATAATATTTGGCTTGAAAAATCCGTTGCCCATCCAAAACAACAGCGTCAGCCAATAAACGCGACCAGCATTTTCCGCAGGAATGCCAAACGCAGTGCGGGCCGTACCATCATCCAGAATGCCTCCGATGATGACGGAGTCAGCGGTCCCAACACGCCGGTCGATCCGAAGCTGATGAAAAAGAATCCGCCGAAAAACGCGCGTCATTACCAGATGCGTGTAGGCTCTGTTTGCCGAACTGGTATACGCCCACGTGAGCTGTCGACACGCACGGCTTGAGGAAACCGCCGCAGCATGTGGAACCCATACCAGCAGGCACGTCATCGGAGTAGGAAATCCGGCTCCACCCATTCGGCGAAGAACAGGTTGAACAGGCCTGTGGCCGATGCACAGTACACGATCGTACAGACTCTGATGAACCGTCGTGCGGCGATATCTGGCGATGACAATGTCGGGTACACGCAGTGATCCGAGTTGATGAGAAGCGTCCACCTGGGCGGTAAACGAAATTGTCCAGATAGTAGACGTTTGCCTCGGGCGTGCCATTCAGCCCGACTTCGGCGTCGAGTCATGTAGTGCAGATACTTCGTCATGAACAGCAACGCGAGAAAGTACAGCCATGCCGTAGAAGCTGAAACGTTCGGCGGCTTCGTTGCCGATGATGTACGGAATGCCTCTCGGCATGCCGGACGTGGCGACAGGTGCGGTGGCGTACTTCTGTTGCGACATGAGGTCGTCATCCGTGTGCAGGTAGCGGTCAGATGGGCGGGTTATAGCCGGACCCATCACATTTTGCACACGGATTGTGCGGACGCAGGCTGCCTGGCGAGCTTGCGCTACGGTACCACGGACTCACCGCCGTTCCGTGCCGAACGCAGCGCGGCGTCCAGAACCTGCTGCGTTTTCAACGCGATTTCCGGCCAGTAACTGTCACGCTTGCCGCTTAGTACGAGGGCGGCGAAGTTGCGGAACAGGGCGGTTTCCTGAGCGTTCGGTTTGTTGTTGGCGAACTCGTTTACGCTGACCTGACGGCTGTAGCGTTCCATGTCGAAGTGACAACCGTTCGCCACAAAGTTGTGGTTCGCTACTTCGAAGCTGACCGTGTTTCCGAAGTACGGCAGCACGAAATCGCTGACGTTCAGATAGCCCTTCGTTCCGCTGACGTGAGCCCACTGCTGATGGTTGGCTCGAAACGAATTGAAGAAACTCGCTGAGACACCGTTTGCGAAATGCAGCTCACCCTGGAATTCCATCGGCACGTCTTCCGGGCTGTC
Source organism: Planctomycetaceae bacterium (assembly GCA_041398785.1). Lineage (NCBI taxonomy): Bacteria > Pseudomonadati > Planctomycetota > Planctomycetia > Planctomycetales > Planctomycetaceae > Planctomycetaceae bacterium. The sequence continues at coordinate 195,001 of JAWKUA010000008.1, forward strand.
CGGCCGTTTAGCACCGAACAGAATTCGTCCGCGCACTTCCGTGGGCATTTCGAACTTCATCGCCCACAACGCAAAGCGGATCGTGTACCAGCCGAGATCTCCCAAACAGCCCGCCGGTTCCAGATTGCTGCTGGCCCGGATATTGCTGCCGACCCACGCGTCGTCGGCGCAGAAACTGAACTGGCTGGTGATGCGGCGGATCGTTCCCACGCTTTCACCGTCGTCCAGAACGTCGCGCATCGCCTGCATCCGAGCGCTGTGCATGAACATCACGCCGTCCATGAACTGCACGTTGTTTGCGTCGCAGGCGTCGATCATTTTCTGAACGTCGTCCGCAGTGACGCCGCACGGTTTTTCGACCATCACGTGCTTGCCGGCGTTCGCCGCTTTCACGACCCATTCGGTTCGCAGGCCGGTGGGAAGCGGAATGTAGATCGCATCGACGTCGCTACGTTCGAGCAGCGCCTCATAACTTCCGACGGCGTCAACGGCGTGACCGGCTGGTGCCGACTGCTGGCATTCGTCGATGAACGCCTGAGCTTTTTCGACGGAGCGGCTGGCGACGGCAACGACCTGGCCATAGCCCGAATTGCCGATGGAATGCCAGTTCTTCTTCGCGATTGCGGCGGTGCTGAGAATTCCCCAGCGGCAGCGTCTGTCACTCATGAGATCCCTGTGGCTCCTGTGGATGCGGACCGCCGCGGAGTACCGGCAGCGGCTTGTAGTCGATCGGAAACGACCGCATCGTATCGGGCGAACAGTATTCTTCGAGCGTCACGTCGGCCCGGCGGCGACCGACGACGCGCACGCAGCCCAGTCGCTGCCCCGCGTCTGCTTGCAGCATGTTGATTTCCGACGAATTCTCCGGGTGCGTCGTCTGCTGCCAGTCGAGCCATTTCTTCCAGCCGTCGGGCATGGAATCAGCCACTTCGATGTCGACGATTCCCGTTCGTTCCCAGTGACGCCGCCACCACGCCGCGGAATGCAGAGCCCACAGATCCTGAGTCCACGACTCGCGGAATTCAGCGGGCAGGGCTTCGAATTCCTGCATCAGACCGGCTCCCGCGATTCCAATTCGGCCCTCCGGTTTCACGAATCCGGCCAGGTAGTTCAGGTACAGATCGTCCGTTCCGAAATACGGATACGCATCGATGCAGACGATCGCATCGAAGAAGCCGGCCGCGAACGGCAGTGCTCTGGCGTCGACGTGCAGTGGAAAGACCTGCCCGTCCAGCCCCGCGTCTCGAATCCGAAGGATGTTCTCCGACGCGTTGATCCACAGATCCGTTGCCCACACCTGGACACCAAACTCCCGAGCCAGAAAGATCGACGAGACGGCTCGCCCGCAGCCAAGGTCCAGGACGCGCATGCCCGGTTCCAGCTTCATGGCGGGAAGCAGCCATTCCGCCAGCCACAGCGTCGCGCATCCGCTCATTGAATTCGCGATCACCCAGTCCGGGTGATACTTCGACGCGAGCGGAAACTCCGCGGACTGCAGTCGTTCATCAGGGGCGGACGCGTTTGACGAATCAGCGTTCATGAGATCAGTTCCTCAAAGTCATGCGTGACGTTTGTAAACAGCGCGAAATCGGCGCACGGGCGGGTCTTCTGCTTCGACGAAATCCTCGACGTGCTCCTCCTTCAGTCCGTGCTCGACAAACCGGTCGAGTTCCGTCCGCAGCAGCGGCCAGGGCATCAGGCCGCGGTCATCGGCTTCGTCTCGCGCGCGGGTGATGACCAGCAGCGTTCCCGCGGATCCCACGAAATTCGCGATGTGGCGGATGGCCGATTTCCGCAGCTCCGGCGGCAGCACCTGAAGTGTGTAGGCTTCGAAGACGAAATCGAACGCTCGCGTCCACGCGGCAGGAGCATCAAACAGATCCGCCCGAAGATACTGCACAGCGGAGTCGGGAAAGCGTCGCTTGCACCACGCGATGCACGTCGGCGAGATATCGAAGGCGGTGACTTTCAGGCCGAGTCGCGCCAGTTCTTCAGCGTCGTCGCCCAGGCCGCAGCCCACAACCAGCGCCGATCCGCCCGGCGTCGGGAAGTCATGCGTCGAGAGCCAGTCGGCAAGATTGGGATTCACCGACATGTCAGCCCACGGGACCGTGGAGTGGTCGCCGTCAGCCTGCGAGTACAGTGTCTCGAACCAGCTCAGCGGTGCTCCCGCGTCGCACGCTGCGGTGGCAAGTTGCCGGGCAATACCGCGACTACTCATTCGCGCCGCTCCGTCCGGGCCCGCGATGATCGGTCAGTTGCTGAATGCTGCGGGAAAGTTCGATGCCGTCGGCCAGTCGGGCATCAGGTTCCGCAGCACCGTACGTCTGAGCGATGGGAACGACACCGGCCCAGACCGGCAATGAGTAGTCTTCTTCATCATCATTCGGCGGACCGGTCCGGACCTTCGCCGAGGCGCTGTCGACGTTCATTCGCAGCACCGACGTCGCCTTCAGTTCCTTTTCGACGGGTTCGCGAACTTCACTCCAGCGACCGCGGATGATCTGTTCCGAAATCACGAACAGACCCTGGACCTTTTCGTCGCCGGTGACTTCCACAGCGGTGCCGTACAGAACGGCCGACCGGAAATTCATCGAATGGTGAAACGCGGATCGAGCCAGCACGAGTCCGTCGACGTGCGTCACCGTCAGGCACACGGGAACTCCTCCCGCCAGATAGTTCAACATGCGGCTGGCCGCCGATCCGTGCAGATAGATCGTGTCGCCGCGCCTGCCGTACAGCGTGGGAATGACGAATGGCTGCCCGTCCACGACAAAGCCGGCGTGGCACAGGAAGCCGGCATCCAGAATTCCGTAGATGGTCTCCCGATCATAGTGGCCGCGATCGGGAATTCGTCTGACTCGGTTGCGATCGGTTTTTTCAAAGTCCATGTCGTCCGCCGTGCGGTGCCCAAATCCACCACGGTGACAGACTGGCTCGCCGCTGCGTTCACCGTGTGGAACACGCTGCGGCGCTGCAGGATCATCACTTCCAGCCGCCGTGTTCACAAAGCCAGACGATCTGTGCCGCGTGGTGCCGGGAATGCCAGGCGTAGTAGTTCAGTGCCTTCCAGAGGCTGACGGTTTCTCCCGTCTGAGGATGCAGGAACGTCCTGGCGTATTGGTCGGCAGTCATGGATTCCAAAATCTGAACCCACTTCGCGTGCAGGCCGTGCAGCAATTCCAGGGCCGGGCCGACGTCTCCGCATCGGCAGTCGGCCAGTTGCACCCAATCGGCTTCCTCATACGCCTTGATGGTGGGGTTGTCTTCGGTCAGAGCCCACTTGAAACGAATCACGCTGTGCAGGTGGCTGTCGGCCAGGTGATGCGTGATCTGTCGAATCGTCCAGTTGTGGTAGGGCGTGTCGAGCTGCGAATTGCTGAGCCCCGCGACCGCATTCCTCAGCGCGGCCGGCGCCTGGCGAATGGCATCGGTGAGCCGAACTTTGTCCGATTCGGAATATTCATCAACCGCAGCAAACGGACCGGCAGGATGATCAGGCACAGTCTGGCTCAAGGTGGAAGGATCCCTTTGGGCTTACGATGACAGAATTGGCCGCGCACCTTTTTGCCGTACTCGCGGCAAGCGGATCGCACGCTCCCCCGATTCGTCGGCGACATTTTAGGAGCTGCGATGCGACAACCGACGTGTTGACACGGCAGCGGCTGTGAGGTTCGGTCCTTACTCCGGCTTCTGAAACTACTTCAATGCCAGCACCCACGAATCGGCGAAACCGTCCGCATCGAAACCGTCCGCATTGAACCGGGCAGCTTTCGCAGCGTCAATCGGCGCTGCGGAACAGCCGGCACTGCTGACCGTCCTCACAGGCGTCGCAGTGTTCGTCGACCGTTGTGCCCAAAGCGCGCTGCAGACAGTCTTCGATGCGGTCATTGATGATTTGCAGCAGATCAGGATGCAGCGCGAAGGGAGCGGTCACCAGCCATTCGGTGTCGGGATGGTTTCGCGCGGCGTCGCGGACCATGCGCGGAATGTCTTCCTTCCAGTGCCTGCCGGTCGACAGGAAATAGGGGAACACGATGACTCGGTGGGCTCCTCGTTCAACACATCTGGAGAAAGCGGTGGCGATGTCTGGTTCCGCCAGTTCCATATGAGCGGGCTCAACAATCGAATACGGCGACTGAGCAGCAAACGCTTCCGCCGCTTTCAGCAGCATGTCATTGCTGCTTTGCCGGCGTGAGCCGTGGTCGACGATGATCACGCCCGTGCGTACTGAGGAATCCGCCAATTCGCGGGACACGATTTGTCAACCCTTTTCGAAACACCGGAATCTCGACAGCCAGGCGTCAACTTCCGCCAGCGGGCTGTCCGCCTGAGGCCTGGGAAACAGAGTGCCCCATTCGCCGTGCTGAGCAGTTATCTGCCGAGCCATCCGATTTCGATAGCCTTCGAGAAACCCGACAACCGCCCTACGCTCATCGCCGGAGAGCGCGGCGAATCGTTCCGGGCGCAGATGCAGCAGGAATTCCTGAAAGTACTGTTCCGGATTGCGCGTCATGACTCGCGCCAGCCCCGGCAGCAGATAACGATAGGCGTCGTCGCTGACAAACGTGATCGGATCCCAGCCGGGGTTTCCAACGTGCTTCAACCGCAGATCGTCGCGATCGATCGACTGCAGCAATCGGTCGTGCTGAGCGCATTCGTCGCAGTGTGAGTAGTCAGTGAAGTGCTCCGGCCTGCGAGCGTTTCGGAAGGCACCGGTCAGTTGATCGATCATTCTCGACAGTTCAACGTCGGGCTCCGGTCGCGGGGACGATTGTTCCAGCAGCAGATCCAGCACCTTCCGATTGGCGTCCGGAAAGTCCAGGTACCGCAGGTCGCTGAACGGGACCCACCGAAACGGTTCAGCGGGTGCTGACAGGTCCGCAACATCGGGGCTCAGCGCACAGCGCCAGAAGTCGAGTTCCACGGTGCCGTGTTCGTACTCGCGAGTCGTCGTGACCAGGTGTTCGCGCGGAATGACCATCAGCCCGGTTTCTTCACGGCATTCGCGGACGGCGCACGAACGTGTGGTTTCGTCCGGCTGACATTTGCCGCCGGGGAACTCCGCCTTTCCGGCCAGAGGTACGCCGTTTGGGCGAGTGCCGACCAGCACGTGTCCAGCCGATTCAACCACGGCAATTGCGACTTTGGTCACGGTGGGCAACGCGACGCGCCTTCCGAATGTGGAACGTTGGAGGTCAATCCTGGTGAAGATTCCGTGAGTTCCGTATCTCAGCGTGGCCCGCGCTTTGTCGATGGTTCGGGACTGCTATCCGGAGGTCTTTCGAAGCTGATCGGCGAAGTCCGCCGGAGGTGCTCCCATCTTGCTGAATCCACAGTCCACGTGCATGACTTCCGCAGTGATCCCGCTGGCCAGATCGCTCAGCAGAAACATCCCGGACTTGCCGACTTCGTCCGCCGTGATGTTTCGACGCATCGCCGACATATGGTCGTACAGCGCCAGCATCTGATCAAAGTCGCCGACTCCCTGAGCACTGACGGTCTTGACCGGCCCGGCGCTGATGGCGTTGACGCGTGTTCCGTCCGGGCCGAGTTCGCTGGCCAGATACCGCACGCCGCATTCCAGCGCGGCTTTGCAGATTCCCATCAGATTGTATCCGGGAATCACTTCCTCTCCGCCGAAGTACGACAGAGTCAGGATGCTGGCGCTGTCGCTCAGGATGCCCTTCTTCTTCGCGGCACCCGCCACCGCCAGCAGGCTATAGGCACTGATTTCCATCGCCAGGCTGAAGCCCTTTCGGCTGCAGGCATACGTCGGTCCCGTCAGATCTTCCGGCGGCGCAAAGGCGATGCTGTGAAGAAGAAAGTCAATCCTGCCGAATTCCGATGCGGTGGCGTCCATCACGGCGGCGATGTGATCGTCGTTGCAGACATCGCACGGCATGACAAACTTCGCCCCGATCGGATCGACCAGCTTGCGAACCTTCTTTTCATTTTTGGGCCGGTCGCCGTCCGGCAGATGCGTGAAACCCATGACCGCGCCTTCCTGATGCAGTCGCTCCGTGATCGCCCACGCAATGGAGAAGTTGTTGGCGATGCCCAGCACCAGTCCCTTTTTTCCTTCGAACAATCCCATACGGTCAGTCTTCTTTCCGGCTATTGTGTGGAGTCGCCATGCCGAAGCGACGTTCGAGTCGACGGCGACGGGCTGCGGATGATAAGTTGCCTGGCGCAAATCGTCGACGCAGGCGGAGGGAAACTTGCCTCTGCCGCCGGACCGCCTGACTTCGATCCGAAGCCATTTGTCTCCGCAACGCCGCGATGCGTCCTGAACTCAAACCCGGAAAGCCAAACCATGAGCAAACTTCGTCCCGTTACTGTCCTGTTGCTGGCAGTCGGCGCGGCGCTGCTGGCGGACTCAAACGGCGTCGCCGCGGAACCGCTGCGCGTCATGAGCTTCAACATCCGCTACGGATCAGCCCGTGACGGCGAAAACCACTGGGACAAGCGCCACGACCTGGTTGCGGAGACCATCCGCGACTTCGACCCCGATCTGCTGGGAACGCAGGAGACGCTGCGGTTTCAGGGTTCCTTCCTGCAGCAGCAATTCCCCGAACACACCTACGTCGGCTGGTCGCGAGAGTCCAACCCGGACGGCGAACAGTGCGGACTGATGTTCCGGACCAAACGCTTCGAACTGGTTGATTCCGGCCAGTTCTGGCTCAGCGAAACGCCGGACGAGAAGTTCAGCAAGAGCTGGGATTCTTCCCTGCCGCGCGTCGCAACCTGGGTCCGGCTGCGGCAGAATTCGGACGGCGCCGAATTGCTCTTCCTGAACACTCACTTCGACCACATCGGTCAGGTCGCGCGTCTGGAATCCGCGAAGCTGCTGCGCAAGTTCGTGGAATCGCAGCCCGCGGAATTGCCCGTCATCATCACCGGCGACTTCAATACCGCAGAGAAATCGGAGCCGTACAACGAACTGATTGCCTCAGAACGGCTCGACGACACACGACGAAAGAAGCACCCGATCGCGGAAGCGGAAGAGGGCACGTTCAACGGGTTCAGAGGCACAACCGATGGTGCTCGCATCGACTGGATTCTGGCGTCTCCCGGCTATTCGGTGGTCAGCGCCGACATTGTTCGCACAAACCGAGACGGTCGCTATCCATCCGACCATTTTCCCGTGACAGCACTGCTGCAGGGGTCCGACAGAGTAGCGGCCGTTGCCCCAGTGCGATTGCAGGACTTTTTTTGTCAGCGACGAAACGCTGCGGGCGAACGGGGCTTCGTTCGGATCGTCAGAACAGCCGCATCTGGCCCGATTTGGCGGCGGGAGGACGGAAAAGTTCGCAGTTCTGCGGCGGCATTTTTCCGTCCAGTCCGTGTCTCTGCCGGAACACGCGAAACATGCGGCTGATCTGATCCGCGATTTCGCCGCGACCCGCCATCCGTTCGCCCCAGACCGTGCTGTTCAGGTCGCCGCCGCGCGCGTGTCGCGGATTCGGCCGAGAACCTTTTCGGCGTGGCGATTCTGAGTGCGCTGCAGCCATTCTATAAACACAGGCTCAACGGTCAGCGGCAGCCGCAGCAGGATGTAACCGGCGGTGATCGCACCGGCCGCCTTCGCTGCTTCAAGAATCCGCGGAATCTCTGAATCGTTCAGCCCCGGAATGATCGGTGCTGTCATGACTCCCGTCGGAATGCCGGCATCTGTGAGCATCCGAACAGCCCGCAGTCGCGCCGCGGGGATGCTTGTGCGAGGCTCCATGTCGCGAGCCAGTTCGGGATCCAGCGTTGTGACCGACAGGAACACTTGCACAAGCTGGTCGGCGGCCAGCGGCTGCAGCAGATCGAGATCTCGCAGCACCAACGCGTTCTTCGTGATGATGCTGACCGGCTGGCGGCACTCCAGGGCCACTTCCAGACACTGTCGCGTGAGTTGAAACTCCCGCTCCGCCGGCTGGTAACAATCGGTCACACCCGAGAACGTGATTGGTTCCGGCTTCCACGAATCCCGCGCCAGGAACTCCCGGAACAGTCCCGCATCACGTTTGACGACGATCTTCGTTTCGAAATCCAGTCCGGCATTGAACCCAAGGTATTCATGCCCCGGCCTCGCATAACAATACGCGCAGGAATGGACGCAGCCGCGATAGGGATTGATGCTGTAGCGAAACGGAATGTCGGGCGAGTTGTTTTCAGAGACAATGCTGCGTGAGGCGTCGTCGATGTATTCCACTTTGCGGTTGGTCAGCGTTTTCAGATGTTCCTGATCCCATTCCAAATGTCCGCGATCTGGTTCGTGGCGAACCTTCTCGAAGCGATTTGGAGGATCGATGTTGGAACCATGACGCATGGATCAATGCCTTCTTCCACTTGAAAGACCTTGTCACCAAGTCATTCTACCGGCTTACGTGGCCCGCTGACGATCCTCTCGCGGCATAACACCCGCGGTTGAGCGCCAACATTTCATGGGGAATTCCAGTTTCGCCTCGACGCAGTGGAAGTTTTTTCAGAAGGAAGACCGTCCGAGAGTGAAACCGCTGCTGTACGTCTACCGAGTTCTGCTCACCGGAATTCACCTAATGCGAACAGGCGAGGTCCAGGCGAATCTGGCACATTTGAATGAGTCGTTCAAGCTGCCATACTTGCCTGACTTGATTGAGCGGAAGATCAGTGGCACGGAGAAAGGCACGCCGGATCAGGCCGACCTAGCGTTTCATGAACGGGAATACAAGCGATTGCGGACTGAGCTTGAAGAAGCCTTTGTGCAAAGCAACCTCCCCGAACAACCGAGTGGTGCAACGGCATTGAACGACTTGCTCGTGCGGCTTCGAATGGGGACCGTGCAATGAACAGTTCAGACATCAATGGATGCCTCATTGGAACGGCAGTTGGTGACGCCTTGGGGCTGCCCTATGAAGGACTTTCTGCTCGCCGAGCGATGAAAGTGTTTGGCCCTCCGACACGTCATCGCCTCCTGTTTCGGCGCGGAATGGTCTCCGATGACACCGAACACACATTAATTGTTGCAGAGTCGCTGATCGAATCGGGGGGAGACACGAAACGATTTGAGAGAGCATTCGCCAAGCGTCTGAGACGCTGGTTTTTGTCACTTCCTGCGGGCATGGGGATGGCAACGGCAAAGGCTTGTCTCAAGCTGCTTGTCGGTGTGTCGGCGAAGAGATCCGGCGTTTTCTCTGCCGGGAATGGACCGGCAATGCGAAGTGCGATTCTGGGAGTCTTTGCTGACGATATTCAGCAGCTTTCCGAGTTCGTGCGAATCACGACCAGAATCACCCATACTGATCCCAAAGCCGAAATGGGTGCTTTCGCCATCGCACTCGCAGCGCACCTTGCAAAGTCGGGACGCTTGATTAAACCACAGGAATACTTGTCGCAACTGCGTGAACACCTGCCACCAGATGGTTCAGCGGAGTTTCTCACGGTGATGGAACGTGCCACGGAATATGCTGAGAAGGGGTGTGACACGAAGGATTTGGCGAGTGACATGGGGCTTGTAAAGGGCGTCGGTGGTTTCGTCTACCACTGCGTTCCGGTCGCCGTTCATTGCTGGCTGTCGCACCAAACCGATTTCCGTGCAGCCATGGAGACAATCATTTCCTGCGGCGGCGATACGGATACCAATGCAGCCATGGTCGGTGGAATCATCGGAGCATCTTCTGCGGGTGACTCGATTCCTGTTGAATGGATCGACAGCTTGATTCTGTATCCCATGTCAATTGAGTCAATTGGCAAACTGGCCCAGGAACTGAACAACACAAGGGAATCCGGGGAAGCTGGCGCACCAAAATCGCCACTGTGGGTCTCCACATTTGCGAGAAACGTGTTCTTTCTCGCTGTTGTCCTGTTTCACGGATTTCGCAGACTTCTCCCTCCGTACTGATCATTGAATGCAGATCAAGATTCCAAAACTCTCACTTGTCGTTCTCATCGGCCCCAGCGGGTCGGGTAAGAGTACGTTCGCACGGAAGCACTTTCTGTCGACCGAGGTGCTGTCGTCGGATTATTTTCGTGGACTCGTCAGTGACGACGAAAATGATAAGCCGTAGCCGGTACCGAAGTCTTTGGCGCCGGGGTGGTTCACCGTGGAGTCACGGCACGGGCGGCTGGTCCCACAGTTGATAGGGATCGTGGAGCCGGCGCATTTCTGCCAGCAACAGCGCTTCGAGTTCCCTGCGCTTGTCCGCGTATCGGGCATCGTTGGCGAGGTTGACCTGATGAACTTCCGGCGTATGACCGGTCAACGCGACGACGTCGGGTGCGTGGTGTTCGGCAAGGAATTCATGGGGATTGTCGTTCAGGTTGAACATCTGCGTCTCACGGACTTTGCCGTCCAGCACGTCGTACTTGATCAGCTTCCAGCCGTCGGATGTCTTCACGCTGCGCATGCCGGGTTTCGTGCCGCCGCAGTAGGCTCCGTAAAGGACATCGCGGATGCGGTCGGCCCTGCCTTCCAGCACCGGTCGAAAGCTCAGGCCTTCCATGCCGTCGGGGCGATCGATGCCGGCCAGATCGCACATCGTGGGCAGAACATCCAGCAGGTAGATAAATCCGCTGGCTTCGCTTCCTGCCTGAATCTTCGGTCCGCGGACAAGAAACGGAACTCGCCACGTGTGTTCGTAAAGGTTCTGTTTGCCGGTCAGACCGTGGCGGCCGACAGCGATGCCGTGATCGGCCGTGAAAAAGACGTACGTGTTGTCGAGCTGGCCCATCGACTGCAGTTTGTCCAGGACTCGCCCGATCTGGATGTCGATGTTTTCGATGCAGGCGTATTCTCGACCGAGTTCGTTGCGGATGGTGGCTTCGGAACGGTCCTCCATGACACCTTCGACTTTTGTTTCGTCGCGCAGTCCCGGATGTCCGTGATGAAACGGGTGCTTCGGAAGATAGTTGATCTGCAGCGGCGGAGCGTCCGGGTTGACGGTCGTCGGAGGTTCTGTGCGGTTCTCGGCACCGTACTTCGCCAGCAGTTCCGGCTTGCCGTTGCGTGGATCATGCGGGTGTGAAAAGCCGAGGAACATCAGGAATGGATCTGCGTCGTTTGTCCGTTCTCGCTGTTCCAGAAAGTGCATGGCGTGATCAGAGTGCCACTTGCTGCCGCGTTCGTCGTTTCCTTCGCGCATGTCCTGTTCATGGCGGACCTGGAAATGTTTGTTGGCCGCAGCGAACGTGTTTCCGTTCTTGCACGTGCGGAACGTGTCGTATCCGGCGGCATTGAACAGTGCCGCCATGCTGAACCTTGCGGCTTCCTCCATCGCCTGTTGACGCTGCCGTTTCTCTTCGTCCGTCGTGGCGGGCATATTGGGCAGGTGCCACAGAGTGCGGCCCGTCATGATCATGGTTCGCGAGGGCAGGCAGACGGCACCGGACCAGGAACCCATGTGGTGAGCATCGCGTAACAGCATTCCTTCCCGCGCGATGCGGTCAATGTTCGGCGTGTGGCAAACGTCGTTCCCGTAGGCTCCGACGGCGTGAGGCGACTGATCGTCCGTCAGGATGAACAGGAAATTCGGCCGCTCTGCGGCCGAACTGTGGGCACACATCACGCAATACACCGAGGCAGCGGCCAACAGTCGAATCATACAGCAGGTAACACTTTTCATGGGTTTCTCCGGCAATGAGCGATATTCGCAGAGTTGCCGGATCATAGCGAATTCGACGGGTGGCGTGGTCCGATCCACCGCCGTTGCCGCTCCGATGGCGGTATCGGAACAGACTTCCGCTGCCGTCGTCCTCGCGCTCACGTGCGTCATTCCCGCGCTCACTTCCGTCATTCCCGCGCAGGCGGGAACCCAGCCGCGCGGACTGGGTTCCCGCCTGCGCGGGAATGACGGGCTTGGGAGAATGACGGGCGGCGCGAAATCGCGGGCGGAGTGTCGGCGAAGGCTGCCGCGTGACTGTGGACTCCTGTCGGCGTGTCGGGACATTTCACGTGGTGCAAGGTGTCGCCGAGCATCAGGACTTGCGCGAGACGGTCGATGGACCGAGCGTCTGCAGCAGCGTTGTGCGAAAGGCGTGACAGGTCGCGTGCGGCAGCGGTGCCTGAGCGAGATGGAACGTGTTGGGACGCCGCCAGTCAGAGTGAAGACGACGGTGAAGCGCGGATCGGACTTCGTCGGAAATGTGGGGACTCAGGGCCAGACTGGTGAGTGATCCGAAATCCGTACACGGCAGCAGTGCAGCAGACGAAAACAGCAGGGCTCGCAGATCGTCGGCGTGGCGGTCGTGGGCCGGCAGGTGACGCCGATGGCGTGTGTCGAAGTCGAACCAGGTGGCGCAACCGTTCTGCAGGTCGATGCAGACATTGTCCGCGGTCGCGTCGCCGTGGCTGAGCGGCCAGGATTCTTCATCGTCGATCATGACGCGGCGCTGTTGCAGCGTCAGCAGCGCTTGCAGTGCCAGTTGAACAGCTTCCAGCTTCTGTGGGGCTGGCCTGTTCCGGCTGCGGAGAATCGCGGCCAGAGTGTCGCCGTTGTAAGTGGCGGACACAGACCGCCGCGAAGCAGCTTCGTGTGGCAGTGTCGGAGGTGGCGCGACGATGGCTTCCCAGTGCAGCCATTCGTTTTCGCGCAGGACTTCGCTGTCGGCGCCGATCAGTCTCAGATACCGATTCCCGATGGCAACCAGCGGTGGCGACACGAACGACCGGCGTTTTGCGATGACTTTCCCGTCGCCGGACTTATCGACGCGGACGCGGTGCAACCTGACCTTCGCCAGCAGCATTGCCAACCGCCGGCGGAATTCGTGAGTCACCCGGTTCATGAGACTTCGCGGCCAGGAATCCTGTGGCATCGGTGTCAGCGTCCTCGTCGTTCACCGGATTTTGTCACCGTAGTTGATTCGTCCGCTGCGATGCAGGATGGCCCAGACGTATCGCAGGAACGTACGCGAATATCCGAATGGGCGGCGGTCCATGCGGCGGCTTGACGAGCGAGCGACGATGGAGCGATCGTAGACGACGGCTTCCGGCGATCGGCGGTACAAGCCCGCGAGGATCGGCCATTCTTCGCCGATCGCGACGTCTTCATCGAAGGGACCGTGAGTATCGAATGCTCCGGCCGTGCAGAACATCAACGCGGGCATCGCCTTGGCTTTGGCCAGCGGCAGGCGTCGGACGGAATTCCAGAATCCCCACCAAAGTCTGGCCCGAAATCCGCCGTCCAGAGTTCCCAGGGAAGTGATTCCGGCGGCATTGTCGCGCTGGTGGCAGTGATCGGCGATTCGCCGCAGGCAGTCGGGCGGAATCATCGTGTCGGCGTCCACGAACAGCAGAATTCGGCCGCGAGCTCGCGCGCGACCTGCGTTGCGAGCGCGAGCGGCTCCCGCGGTTTCCAGATGCACGACCGATACCTCAGGACGACCGGCATAGCGTTCCAGAACCGCCTGCGTTCCGTCAGTACTGCCGTTGTCCACGACGATCAGTTCCCAGTGACGCGCAGGAGAATCCCGGCCTGTCGCGGCGAAATGGCTGCCAGCCGCCAGTACGTGGTCGATCGTCTGACCAATCAGCCGCTCTTCATTGCGAGCCGGGATGATGATGGAGAATTCCGGATCCTGCATTCGTTCGCTTCTCTGCCAGGTCTCAGCACAAACAGCTCCCGGCGCAGTCTAATGAACGGCATCGATTCCGGCTCCGTTGCCACCACAGCCAGGCCAGCGTCGTCGAAGGCCTGCATCAGACCTGCCGAAGTGAAGTATCGTTCCGGCATCAGCGGACACGACCGCGCCGGCACCAGTCCGGCAACGCGCGCCAGAAAAAAACCAAAACGTCCGAAGAAGAATTCCCGAACCTTCAGCACGCCCTTCGCGAAGCGTCCTTCATGTGTGGACTGCAGCACGATCACAGACCCGGACGAAACCCGAGCTGCCTCCCGAAGCACCTGCGGCGCGTTGGCAGGATACTGCAGGACGAACAGCAGCAGCGCGGCATCGACGGAATCATCGTCGGCGGGAATCCGGCCGTTCACAATCCTCGACGGAGCCGGCCCGACCCAGTGCAGATCATCGACGTCGAACTCCAGGACCTGCAGCCCTGCCCGTTCTCGCAGCGCTTCTCCGTTGTGTCCCGTGCCGGAGCCGATGTCGGCGATCACGCCGCTATCGGGAAGGTGCGGACGAATCCGCTGAAACAGCCGGATCGCTCGCCGAGACATAATGCGGTTTGCGATCCACGTGATCACGTTTCCTCCGGCGTCATCAATGCGCCAGGCGTCGTCGGCCGGCACCCGCTGTCCAGCAATCGCTCAATCTGTTTCAGTATGAACGGCAGCCACCCGCGAGCAACATCGGCCGGATGAATGACGACACACGGAATCGCGTCTGACGTTAGTTTCCACGCGGCGACGCCCATCGCATGGCCGGCCCACGCGGCGGATTTCAACCAGCCCCAGTCATACGACCACGTAGCAAGTCGGCGGTCAATGGCGCCGTCACGGCACGATTCCAGCCGACGGAAACCCATCACGTACGACAGCCTCTGAAGTTGAACGGCCGCAACCGGCAACTGCCACGCGGGTGGCACCAGGCCATGCACCTTCGAACCGCAAACGGTCTCCAGTTCGTCCTTCGCGGCGTCGATGTGCTGCTGAATCTCCGCCAGAGTCAGCCCGCCGAATTCATCCGAACGATTCGTCAGCCGCGAAACCAGCCCCGGCGAATGTTCGCGACGGTGAGTCAGACCATGCACCAGCCATTCATCACACTCACCGGCGATTTCCAGCATTCGCGCAATGCCCTGCCCCGGACGTTCGCCATGCCACCGAGGAACCGCCGCACACGAAAATCGCGACCCGACAATCCGGCGAACCGCAGCAATCGCCCGCGCCAACTCGCCCTCAAACACCGGCGCAACATCGTGAAAAACAACCAGCAGAGACGAATTGGCCTGGGATGTTTGAGCGTCGTTCACGGAGCACTCTTCCGATTTGTTCTTGTGCCATCAGTCCACGGAGTGCTTTGTGGCGTACGGGTTTGAGGACTGTGCGCCGGAGGTGTCGGGGCCGATGGTGTCGGGGCCGATGGTGTCGGGGTTGGAGTTATCAGCGGGTTCGGGTTTGCCATCTTCCGGTGGTCGTGAGCGCCACCAGGAGGCGAGTACCGAGCCGGAGATGTTCATCCACGGACCGAAGATTGCCGATGCCAGCGCGGCGTCGGAACTCTTCAGGACGTTGACTGCCAGACCGGACGCCATGCCTCCGTTCTGCAGACCGACTTCGATTGCAACCGTGCGGCGAGCGGACTCGTCCAGCCCCGCAATAGCGGCCCCGTAGTATCCCAGGACATAGCCCACCGAATTATGGATCACGGCGATGGCGATCAGAGTCGCGCCGACGCTGAGCAGTTGATCTCGCGACAGGGCCGTGATGATCGCGATGATGTAGCAGATGGAAGCCATCGCCAGCCACGACAGCAGGCGGTCGACCCATGGTCCGCGCAGGTTCAGCATTCGCAGCACGGCGTTGGCGATCAGGCCGGCTCCGATCGGAACAATGATGATCTCCAGGATGGTCATCATCATGTCGACGAAAACGATCTCCACGTATTGGCCGGCCAGCAACTTCATCATCAGCGGAGTCATCAGTGGCGAGACCAGTGTCGAACACGCGGTCATCGTGACGGACAGAGCCACATTGCCTCGACTGATATACGTCATCACGTTCGACGCGACTCCGCCGGGACACGCGCCGATCAGAACGATGCCGGCGGCCACTTCGCCGTGCATTCCGAAGACCGCCGCCAACAATGCTCCGCACAGCGGCATTACGGTAAACTGCAGCACGATGCCGACCAGCACCGCTTTGGGCATCTGCAGAACGCGGGCAAAGTCGGTCAGGCTAAGCATCGTTCCCATGCCGAACATGATCAGCTGAATCAGCGGAACGATCAGCCGTTTCAGTTCGAATCCACCCCACGACAGGAATGCCGCGGGGAAGACCATCGCCGCCGCGACGAAAGCGCCCACCCACAGGCTGAACGCGAAGCCGCGTGCCTTCGTCGACAGATTTGATGCCAGAGCCAGCAGCGCCACGCCGCCGATCAGGAAGGTTCCCGCGGGAACTGCGGCTGCAATTCGCGAACGAGCAATTTCGCCAACAACGCACAGCGCCGCCGACAGCAGGCACAGACGGACAGTCGTCTTGTTGTTCACTCGCTCAGTTGTCCCATGGCAGTCGATATGTTGGCGGATTGGCATATCGTTGCATGTCGATTTCCAGTCGTCCAACAGCTCCCGGAACCAGTTCGACTTCAAACGCCGCGGCGTTGATGGTGTCGAACTGGAACGGATAGTGAACCACCTGACGAACTCGCGTGAATTGATGTTCGCCGAACATGCCTGCCTGCAGGATGACGCGGCGCGGTTCGGCCGGGTTCAGATTCACCAGCTTCAGCCGCACTCCGTTCGTTGTCAGTCGTTCAACAAGTACGGCGACATCCGGCGGAACTCCCGGACGCCGGGCTTCCGGATCGAAATACCGCAGCGACGCATGCAGCAGTCCGCCGTGGTAAATGTGGTTCGGAGCTCCCAGCATGGTCTGCACCAGCCCTTCCAGGACCACCGGGTTCAGCTTCTGCCAGTGATGGACGTCCTGTTCATCGGGCGTCGTCCGGTCGTCGCGGATTTTCTGCAGGCGGTTCTGAGTCTCCTGGTAACAGCCTTTCAGAATCTGCAGCGGGTAGTCGTCATTTTGTCCGTGAACATAGGCCAGCCACGGCAGCGGGTGTTCGGAATCGCCCTTCCCCTTGGAATAGCTGAGCTGGCTCCACGTTTCCGGGTCCGTCAGCTTCTTCAGTCGTTCCATGTCTTCGTCGGCTCGGGACGAGTACCACAGATGCACGAGATACTTGGAGTTGATCGGCTTGAAGTCGTACCAGCCGTCGTCGCCGTGTCGATGGGGCACGACGATGCGGCCGTCTTCTTCGCGAGCCTGGCTGCTGACCAGATCGATGACCGAACGAGGCAATTCCAGAAACCGGGGATCTCCGGTTACCAGGTACGCGTTGGTTCCTCCGATGACTGTCGATTCCAGTTGATTGAACAGCCCATGCGGCCAGCGCCAGCCGTAGTAGCCTCCCCACCATTTGCCGTCCATGAGTTCGCCGACTTCGCCGGATGGGCCGACATTGTCTGGCAGAATGCCGTCATTGGCTTCCACGCGATCTTGCCATGCGCCGACATAGTCGGAAATCCACGACCGGTAGTCCGCATTTCCCGTCAGCATATAGGCATGAGCCATCAGGCTGGTCGAAGTCAGATTCAGCGGTACGTCGCCGGTCATCATTCGCTGATTGATGGCCTGCAGAATGTTCGGGAACAGTGCGTCGTCGTTCCACGCGTCGCTGGATGTCACGCCGGGGATGTCGTCAAACGGCAGCGGATAGTCGGCCAGAATCGGCCGATGAGTCACCCAGTCTTCGGCCGTGTTTTCATAGTGCGGACCCCGGCTGCCGGTCAGCGGAGACCGCATTAGTCGCTTGACCGGATCGTAGTTCGGCGTGGATTCATCCTGACCCGAATACAGCCGTGCAAAGCGAATGGTGCGTTCCCGGTTTTGTTCGCCGTGAGGATTCGAAAGCCCGAAGAAATAGAAGTAGGTGTACGATTCGCCGTGGTGCATCCAGTCATAGTGAGCGTCGAATTCGTTGTGAATCTGGCCGTAGCGCGTGAATTGCCGCGTCACGCCGCCCCACAGCTTTTCCGACAGCGGAGCCAGATCCGCGTGTCCTCCCAGCGCATACAGCAGCGGAAAGTTGTAGAAGCTTTCGTAGCCATCGTCGGAACCGTCCATCCCCGGCCATTCGTCACGCCAGATCAGCTCGCCATCGTTGGTGGTGTATTTTTCCACCAGAGCCATTGCCGCCGGATAACTCTGTTCCAGAACATGCCGCTGCCAAAGCGCCCATTCCGGCGGTTCACCCGGCGTGGTTACGGGAACAGTTTTCAAGCGGAAGTCACCGGTAATGGCCCGGTCGCCGAACTGGGCTCGGCACGACCTGGTGGCTGTGGCTTGCGTGACAGCGGCGGCCATGAGAGCGATTACCAGCATTCGAGTCATGGGTCGAAGGCGTGAATCAGCGGCGAGCGAAATTGCGGCCATGTGCGAAAAATCCTGCGGGGCGAGTTTCAAAGCGGGAGTGTCCGGTGCGAGAACAACGGGGAGAGAAGTGTGAACGCGCCGGGACCGGTCATGATAATTCCGAGTCAGACTGAATGCGTACACAGAAGTTCGACGACGAAGAGTTCCTTGCCTGGATTGCCGCAGGGTCGCGATGCACACTCGACAGTCATTTTTGCAGGACATGTTGCCGAATGGCGACGAACCGGGAACGCGCATCGCTGTCGTTGCAGGAATGCAGTCCAGGGCATTCAATGGTTCCGTTGAGGCGCTTCGCGTCGTGACCGTATGTTTCGGTCGGCCCCGGATCGTTTGCAGGCCGCCGTCGGAATTCTCCGTCCCGCTTCCCATGCGCTGCGGCGCCGATATCGTCGAGCGATTCAACGGACCGGCATCGCCTATCTCAGCGAGACGACTTCATGCTCCGATTCAGGCTGACACGTTTGATGCTGGCGGCAATGTGTGCCGCGATGGTCGTTTGCTTCGTTGGCCTTCAGCAGGTTCCCGCCGATACGACTTCCGCGGAGATCGAAGCGTACCGAGAATTCGCCATGGCTCACCTCGGCGATCCGGAACGCGGGCGGCGGCTGTTTGAGGAACACGAAACGCTTTCCTGTACGGCCTGCCATCGGATCACTGGTCTGGAAAAGAGCGGGCCGAACCTGGATGGCATCGGCGACAAGTTCACTCGTACGGAACTCATCCGGCAGGTGCTGGAACCGAGTGCAGAGATCAAACCCGGCTACGAACAAACCGTGGTTGTGACGTCCGATGGAGTAACTCTGGCCGGCCGCGTGGAACGTGCGACCAAACTGGAGGTTCGGCTGATCGACGCGAAGGGTAGACAGACGAATTTCGCCCGCGACGACATCGACGAACTGCACGTGTCACTGAAGTCGCTGATGCCGGACAACATCGTCACCACCGTTTCGAAGGAACAGTTTGCGGACATCATCGCCTACATGCAGACTCTGAAGTTTGGTGTGAAGACGGGGCTGGCGGCGGGAGGCCGCGCGGTTGACATCCCGCGTCTGACGAAGCCGGTTCGCTTCATTCCGGCTTCTTCGGATGCCGTTCGTTTCGAGAACCCGGTTTACTGCAACTCAATTCCGGGATTGCCCGGCCAGTTGATGGTTGTTGAGCATGCACTCGCTCGTGTCTGGCGGCTGATACCTGACACTGACAACCCGCGGAAAGAGCTGTTTCTGGATCTCAGTGACGAGGTTCATGTGAGTCCGAATCAGGGAATCATGTGCCTGGCGTTTCACCCGCGGTTTGAAGAAAACGGTCGGTACTTTCTGGAATACGAAGTCGAGGAAGCCGGACAGGTCAGGACCACGATCGCTGAACGCAAAGCTTCCGCCGACCGGCTAAGCGACAGCGGTCAGCCCTCAATTCGACTGCTGGAAGTTGATCAGCCGGCGTACAACCACAACGGCGGCTGCCTCACGTTCGGCCCGGATGGAATGCTGTACGCAGCCTTTGGCGACGGAGGACCGCAGGAAGATCCGCCGGGCAATTCGCAGAACCCCAAAGTCCTGCTGGGTTCCATGATTCGCATTAACGTCGACGAAGCTGACGGCGCGCGGGCGTATTCGATCCCGCCCGACAATCCGTTTCTGGCGGCTCATCAGGCTGATCCCGCTGTGCGTCCGGAAACCTGGGCGATCGGGTTTCGCGAACCGTGGCGGTTTACATTCGACAGCCTGACCGGCGATCTGTGGCTGGGAGACGTCGGGCAAAACAAGTTCGAAGAAATCAGCCTGGTGAAACGCGGTGAGAACCATGGCTGGAACGTCCGCGAGGCCTTCGCGCCGTTCTCTGACGAGTATCGACGTGAGGGGGAAACTTACACCGAACCGCTGTTTGCGTACGAACACGGTTTGGGGTTCTCCGCCACAGGCGGCTACGTGTATCGGGCCAGGCGGGACTCATCGTTTTACGGCGTCTACATCTTCGGCGATTACAACACTCGCCGAGTCTGGGGACTGCGGCAGCGCGGCGGCGAACTGCTGGACGTGAAAGAACTCGGTACGGCACCGGGCGGCATTGCGTCGTTTGGACTGGATGACCGCGCAGAACTGCTGCTGGTGACTTATGACGGCGGCATCTTCCACGTTGATCTGTCAGAAGCGGAGTACGAATGATGCGGCGCGACGCAAATATCGGCCAGCGCGTGGCTCGTCAGCAAAGTTATACGATGCCTGCATTAGTATTCCTTGTCTGCGCACTGTGCTGTTGCCGGACGAAACTTCGCGCGGACGAAACGGCGGACGCCGCGTTTGGTCAGCCGGTGCAGAGTCTCGTCAGTGAATTCTGCATTGACTGCCACACGGGCGGCGACGCGTCCGCGCAGCTTGACCTGGCCGCTCTTCGGCGATTGGCTGTGGAACCGAATGTTGATGCGTGGGAGAAAGTTGTCCGCAAGCTGCGTTCCCGGCAAATGCCGCCCGTGGATGTGCAGCGTCCTGATGAAGAAACTTACGACGCCGCTCTCTCCGCGCTGGAACGCGAACTTGACCGCGTGGCTCGTGAGCACCCGCATCCCGGACGCACGGAGACCTTCCGCCGACTGACTCGCACGGAGTACCAGAACGCGATTCGCGATCTGCTGGCGGTCGAAATCGACGCCGCTGACCTGCTGCCAAAGGACGAAGTCAGCCACGGGTTTGACAACATCACCGTCGGCGAGCTTTCGCCGACGCTGCTGAATCGCTATGTGACGGCGGCCCGGAAGATCGCTCGAACGGCCGTTGGAGGCGTCAGCCGGGTTCCCGGCGGCGACACCTTTCGCGTGCGGCCCGATGTGACGCAGGAAGACCACATTCCCGGGCTTCCCGTCGGCACGCGCGGCGGCACGCTGATTTTGTACAACTTTCCGCAAAGCGGTGAGTACGAAGTCACAGTGCGCCTGACTCGCGACCGCAACGAAGAAGTTGAAGGCCTGCGTGGACGCCACGAACTGGAAGTCCTGCTGGATCGCGAACGTGTCGCCGGATTCACGGTTGAACCGCCGCCGAACGGCAGCCGTGATTTCAGCAAGGTCGATGCGCATCTGGTCGCGAGGTTTCATGTGACCGCTGGTCCTCACAAGCTGGGAGTCACGTTTCCGCGGACCTCCCATTCGCTCGTGGAAACAAGTCGGCAGCCCTACAAGGCCCGCTTCAATATGCATCGGCACCCGCGCCTGAGCCCGGCTGTGTTTCAGGTGTCGATCACAGGTCCGTACGAAGCGACCGGCCCCGGAGACACTCCCAGCCGACAATTGCTGTTCGTGCGCCGACCGCGAGACTCTGCCGACGAAGACGCCTGCGCGAAGGAAATCATCTCCACATTAGCGCGGCGAGCATGGCGCCGCGATGTCAACGACGACGACATCAGCGGACCGATGGAATTCTTCGACGCCGACAGGCAGGAAGCCGGTTTCGAAGCCGGCATCGAATCCGCTGTGACGGCTGTGCTGGTGAACCCCGAGTTCCTGTTTCGCATCGAGCGTGATCCGGCAGATTCGCGGACCGGCGATGTCTACCCGATCAGCGATGTGGAACTGGCTTCGCGGCTGTCGTTTTTTCTGTGGAGCAGTATTCCCGATGACGAACTGCTCGATCTTGCGGTTGAAGGGCAACTTCGCGACTCGGAAGTTCCTGGTCAGCAGGTGCGACGAATGCTGGCGGATGAACGGTCGGAGTCGCTGGTCACAAACTTCGCCGGACAGTGGCTGTATCTTCGCAATCTGGAATCTGTCACTCCCGATATGCGGCTGTTCCCGGACTTCGACGACAATCTGCGACAGGCCATGAAGCAGGAAACAGAATTGTTCTTCGCGGACATCGTACACAACGACCGCAGCGTGCTGGATCTGCTGCGCGCCGACTACACCTTTCTGAACGAACGGCTGGCGGCTCACTATGAGATTCCGCATATTCAGGGCAGCCGTTTTCGCCGAGTCGAGCTCGAACCGAACGGTCATCGCGGCGGATTGCTGCGGCACGGCAGCATTCTGACCGTCACATCGTACGCCACGCGCACGTCCCCGGTGATTCGAGGGCACTGGATTCTGCAGAACCTGATCGGCGCGCCGCCGCCTCCTCCTCCCGCAAACGTGCCGGCGCTGAAGGACAATACGGTTGAAGCCAGTTTGCCCGTGCGGGCACGGCTGGCTCAGCATCGAGCCGACCCGAATTGCGCGGGCTGCCACAACATCATGGATCCCGTCGGCTTCGCTCTGGAGAACTTCGATGCCGTCGGGCGCTGGAGGGATCTGGAAGTCGGTGAACCGGTCGATGCGTCCGGCGGACTTCCCGACGGCAGCGAATTCACCGGCGTCGAAGGACTGGAAGACGCCCTGCTGCGGCGACCGGAATTGTTCGTCGGTACCGTCGTCGAAAAGCTGATGACGTACGCACTGGGGCGCGGGCTGGATGCTCACGACGCCGCAGCCATCCGCAACATCGTGCGAGACGCCGCAGCCGACGACTACCGCTTCTCGTCGCTGATCCGGGGAGTCGTCAACAGCGTTCCGTTTCAGATGCGAACCGCGGAATGATTGTCTGCAGCTTGGAAGTTGAGGCTTGCGGGAAGCGACCGCACCGTGCCGCAGCCCGGCGTCGCCGCAGCATCACGGGCTTGTACGGGTCGTCACATCGCAACACGCGCGGTTCAACAGCCGGAATCATTCGCGGCGCGTTGCCGGAACGGTGAATGGGCGACCGTCCGCGCTTCGTGCTAGAGTCCGCCAGCGCGATGCCGCCGAGGATGATTCCCGCTGGCTGCGCGGCTCGACCGGAAACGCTTTAACCCATCCGTCTCTGCGACGCATTCATGTACGCGATCACGATCTTCCTGAGCGCCTTTCTGCTGTTTCAGGTCCAGCCGCTGCTGGCGAAATACATTCTGCCGTGGTTCGGAGGAACGCCGGCCGTGTGGAGTACCTGCATGCTGTTCTTTCAGGCAATGCTGCTGCTTGGCTATGCCTATGCGCATGGACTGGTTCGCATGTCGTCGCGGCGACGGCAGGTGATCGTTCATCTGTGCGTGCTGGCAGCAACTCTGGCCCTGCTGCCTGTGATGCCCGGTGATGACTGGAAGCCGAACGCAGCGCAGGACCCGGCGTCGTCCAACCCGACGTGGCAGATTCTGGCATTACTGCTGGCCTGCGTTGGCGGGCCGTATTTCGTTCTGTCAGGCACGGCTCCGCTGTTGCAGAGCTGGTTCACTGATGTCGCTCCCGGACGATCGCCGTTCCGGCTGTACGCGGTCTCCAACGCCGGCGCTCTGCTGGCGCTGCTGACGTACCCGATCGCGGTGGAGCCGTTTCTGACGTCCCGTCATCAGGTCTATGGCTGGTCCGCTGTTTACGTTGTCTTTGTGGTCGGCTGCGCATACTGCGGCATCCGCCTGTATCGAGTTCGCCACAGCCCGGTGATTTCGAATGCAGCTCTGCCGGACGAATCGTCGGCTGTTCCTGGTGACGGCACCGCGGCAGACGAAGCGAACTGGCCGTATTGGGTCATGCTTCCGGCCTGTGCATCCGTGATGCTGCTGGCCACGACGAATTACATGTGCCAGGACGTGGCGTCCGTCCCGTTTCTGTGGATCGTGCCGCTGAGCCTGTATCTGTTGTCGTTCATCATCTGCTTTGATCATGAGCGGTGGTATTTGCGGCGCGTCTTCTCCGTTCTGCTGCTGTTGATCATTCCGCTTGGGCTGACCGTAGTCAGTATCGATTCGATTCGTACGGCCTGGCGGGATTCGATCGAATGGCAGGTCGCGGCCCTGTCCGCGGGTTTGTTCATTTGCTGTATGTGTTCTCACGGGGAACTTGTTCGACTGAAGCCGCGAACGTCGGGTCTCACCGCGTTCTATCTGATGATTGCGTTCGGCGGTGTGCTGGGTGGTGTGTTCGTCACGCTTGCCGCCCCGCGGATCTTCAGGCAGTACGACGAGTACATCGTGGGGCTGATGGCGACCGTCCTGCTGCAGCTGGCGCTGCTGCGCCGAAGTCGGATCCGCAGAAAAAGCGGTCTTCCCCAGGGTCACCGTGCGGCGCTGATCGTCGTTGCAGGAATCGTGACACTGGTGCTGGTGCTGCCGTTGTTTTCGGAGCACTTCCCGATGTCCAACAGAAGCGTGGTTGCTCGCGGCCGGAATTTCTATGGCGCGCTGCGTGTGGCGCGCGCGGTGCGTCGTTCCGACGGCCCCGTGTTTGTTTCTCTGACGCACGGAACCACAAGCCACGGTTACCAGCTTCAGAGCGACGAACTTCGTTCAATGCCGACCAGCTACTATGTGGAAAACAGCGGGATCGGCATTGCCCTGCGACATCATCCGGGTCGTGACGTTCGGCCGCTGAACATCGGCGTTGTCGGACTGGGAACCGGAACACTGGCCGCCTATGGCCGGTCCGGAGACACGATGACGTTCTATGAAATCAACCCTCTGATTCTGCAATACGCCGATCAGTACTTCACTTTCCTGGGCGACGCTCGAAATCGCGGGGTTGACGTGAGCCTGCTGCATGGTGACGCCAGAATCGTCATGGAATCACAGTACCGGACAGGGCAAGTGCCGGGCTTCGATGTTCTGGCGATCGATGCATTCGCCAGCGATTCGATACCCGTTCATCTGTTGACTCGGGAGTGTTTCGAACTCTACTGGCAGCTTCTCCGGGAAGACGGAATTCTTGCCGTCCATATTTCCAATCGGCATCTCGATCTGCAGCCGGTCGTTCGCAAGTCGGCCGAATTCGCAGTGAAGGAAGTCTGTCGCGTCGATCATTCGCCGCCGGATTCAGAACTGTATGCGTCGGCCAGTGTCTGGCTGCTGGTTACGAGTAACCAGGAATTTCTTGCCGACCCGGATGTGACGTCGTCGGTTTCTCCGTGGGAGTCAGCGGACCGGGAACCACTGCTGTGGACCGACGATTTCAACAACCTGTTCCGGATCCTGCGATGAAGTCCGGTATTCGCCGCGGTTCGGTTCCGGGTGCATTCGAAAAGAGGATTACGTTCCATGAAGAAACAAACCACATGTCGGGTTCTGACCGTGTTGGCCCTTGCCTGGCTCGCACACCTCGGGCTGGGTGCCGACGCGCCGCTGGAAACGGGAATCGAACCGTTTCTCGGTGAACCGCAACTGGCCGCTACTCAGGTCTTTCAGAACGAACGATTCCCAAACATCGTGGTTACAAAATCCGGAACATTGCTGGCCACCTGGGGCAATCCTCACGTTCGCGTGCGCCGCAGCGACGATAACGGGGCGACCTGGGGTGATGAGATCACGATTGCGGAATCCGGCATTCACGGCGGAGGCACTACAGTCGACGAAAACAGCGGCGATATTCTGGTGTTCGTGGAAGCGCAGCATCCGCCGGCGCCGCTGACTGTTTATCGCAGTACAGACGACGGCAGGAACTGGCAGGCCGAATCGATTCGGATTCACCCGGACAGTTCGGGAAGGATGCCTTCGATGCATATGAACGAACACGGCATCACGCTGCAGCGCGGCGAACACCAGGGCCGCCTGATTCGGCCGTCCCGGTTCTATGGGGAAGGCAACCGTCCCGAAAGCCTTTGGCCGACACACTTCACGAATGCCATCTTCAGCGACGACGGTGGCAGAACCTGGCAGACCAGCGAGCCGTTCCCCGAAAACGGCACAGGTGAGGCAACGCTGGCCGAACTGTCGGATGGCCGCGTCTACTACAACTCGCGGCGTCACTGGGCACCGGATGGAAGCAATCCGCGACGCAGGTGGACTTCGTTCAGCGACGACGGCGGCGCGACGTGGCAGGAGGCGACGATTTGCGAAGCTCTTCCGGATGGTCCGCAGAACACCAACTACGGTTGCATGGGCGGACTTGTCCGACTTCCCGTCCAGGGGCGTGATATCTTGCTGTACAGCAATTGTGATGACCCGGAATCTCGCCGGAACGGTACCGTGTGGGCCAGCTTTGACGGCGGCGGGACATGGCCGATCAGGCGACTGGTCGAAGCTGATGCGTTTGCCTATTCGTCACTCAACGCTGGCCGGCCGGGGACGATCACCGAAGGCTGGATTTTTCTGCATTACGAAAGCAGCGGTTCCAAAGTGGCCCGCTTCAATCTCAGTTGGCTGCTGGAAGGTGAAGCGACCGGTGACGGAGAATTGCCGGCATGGCTCGGTGCGGTCGGAGGAGACCACCGGTCGGTGAATACCGTTGCGGCAAGTCAAAAGCTCCGCGGACTCCCGGACGAATTCGGTCAATGAACGCCGGATGACGCCCGTGCAATCGTCGGCTGACCGTTCATCGTCAGCCTGCGAATGCGAGAACACCGTGGCTGCGCCCCGCGGGCTGCGAGTCAGAATGCGCGCGCGAACGGGGAGATTTGTTGATACACTCTTCGATCACGCTCAACCGGTACGCTCCTGATGTCTGTCGCGGGCCGACATTCGCTTTTCGTGAGGACCTCCGAAATGCTGATTTCGAAAAAGGCACTACCTCGCCGCACGCTGCTGAAGGGTTTCGGAGCGGCCATCGCACTTCCGCTGCTGGACGCGATGGTGCCGGCGATGACGGCACTGGCCGACACGGCCGCCAGCCCGTCGAAACTGCGCCGGCTGAGTTACATCTACATTCCGATGGGCTGCGATATCTCACGCTGGGCGCTGACCGGCGATGATCTGAGTCAGCTTTCGCCGACGCTGAGTCCTCTGGCCGGCGTGCGAGACCACGTGACGGCGATCAGCAATCTGGAACTCAAACCCGCCTACCCGGGGACTCACGCGACATCCAACTGCGCCTTCCTGAGTTGTGCGACAGCGAAACGCACCGAAAGTACCGACTACTTCCTTGGCACAACGGTCGACCAGCTCGCCGCTCGGCATATCGGTCAGCAAACGCAACTGCCGTCACTGGAACTGGCCATGGACCTGATGGCGACCGTCGGCCAGTGCGACAACGGCTATGCGTGCGTCTATCAGAACAACCTGTCGTGGTCATCGCCGACAACGCCGCTGCCGAGCGAAGCTCATCCCCGCATTGTGTTTGAATCGCTGTTTGGCGAAGGCGGCAGTATCGCCGACCGCCAGGCAGCGCTGAAAAAAAGAGCGAGTCTGCTGGATTCCGTGAGTGACGAGTTCGCGCGACTGCAGAAGACGCTGGGACCGGCCGATCGTGAAACGCTCAGCAGTTACCTGGACAGCGTCCGGGAAGTCGAACGCCGCATTCAGCGAGCGGAATCCGATGTCACAGAAAACCCGCTGCCGGATCTCGATCGCCCCACGGGAGTCCCTTCCGAATACGCCGATCACGCGCGGTTGATGTTTGATCTGCAGAGGCTGGCGTTTCAGGGCGATATCACGCGAGTCATCACGTTCCAGCTTGCGCGTGAAACCAGCAACCGTACGTATCCGGAAATCGGCGTGTCGGATCCTCACCATCCGCTGACCCATCACGGCAACGATCCGGAAAAGATCGCGAAGGTCGCGAAGATCAATCAGTTTCACGTGTCGCTGTTCGCGGAATTCCTGCAGAAGCTGCAGTCGACGAAGGAAGGCGACGGCACACTGCTGGATCATTCGCTTGTGCTGTACGGCAGCGGCATGGGCGATCCCAATGTTCACGACCACCAGAACCTGCCGATCCTGGTGGCCGGTGGTGCCGCGGGCAACATGCGCAGCGGCAGACACATTCGATTCCGTCAACCGACCGCGCTGGCCAACCTGCATGTGACGCTGCTGAATAAAGTCGGCGTGCCGATCGAATCCTTCGGCGACAGCAACGGTCAGGTGGATGAACTGTTCTAGCCCCTGGCGATCTGACTCGGTCGAAACTGTTGACCGTTTCACTCACACCGCGCACGATTTCGGAATGATCCGCCAGATGTGTCCCTCCGCGACCATACCCTCCGCGACAGCTCATTTCATGAAATCCACGACACTCACTTTCATTGCGGCCGTGTTGCTAATGTTCAATGCGCCGCTTCGTGCCGCGGACGCGCCGCTTGCTGACGCCGCGGAGCGCGCGGACTGGTCTCGCGTCGCGGATCTGCTGCGCGAACATGCTGACGTAAACAAGGCCCAGGTTGACGGCATGACGGCTCTGCACTGGGCCGTCTGGCATGACGAAGCAAACATCGCCGGGAAACTGATCGCGGCGGATGCCGACGTCGGCGAGGTCAATCGCTACGGAATCACTCCGCTGTCGATCGCTGCAAAAAACGGAAACGCAGACATTGTCAAATCGCTGCTGGAAGCCGGTGCCGACGCGAATGCCGCCATTCCCGGCAGAATCACTCCGCTGATGACGGCTGCCCGCACCGGCCGAATGGATGCTGTGCAGGCATTGCTGCAACACGAAGCAAATGTCGACGCGAAAGAGACAAACGGTCAGACCGCCATCATGTGGGCCGCCGCGGAAGGACACGCCGATGTCGTATCACGCTTGATGGAAAACGGCGCCGATTTTTCGACGCCGCTGGAATCCGGTTTCAATGCGCTGTTCTTCGCGGCCCGAAACGGACACGGTGAAGTAATCGACACGCTGGTTGCCGCGGGAGCCGACGTCAACAGCACGATGGAACCGACTGTGAAGGGCATTCGAGTCGCTCGCAAAGGCACCAGTCCTCTGCTGCTTGCCGTCGAAAACGGACATTTCCAAGTGGCTGTGAAGCTGCTGGAAGCCGGAGCCGACCCGAACGATCAGCGCTCCGGCTTCACGGCGCTGCACGCAATAACCTGGGTTCGCAAACCGAATCTGGGAGACGATGTGGACGGCGATCCGCCTCCGATCGGTTCCGGTAACGTCACCAGCCTGCAGTTCGTCAGGAAACTCGTCGAACACGGTGCCGACGTGAATCTCCGGCTGGATCGGGGACGATCGGGAACCGGCCGGCTGAATCACAAACTGGCCACTCCGTTCCTGTTTGCCGCCGACACAGCCGACATACCGCTGATGAAGCTGCTGCTGCAACTGGGAGCCGACCCTTCGATCCCCAACGCCGACAACTGTCCGCCCGTGCTGGCTGCGGCGGGCATCGGAACGCTGGCTCCCGGTGAAGAAGCCGGCACGGAAGACGAAGCACTCGCCGCCGTGCAGTTGCTGCTGGATCTTGGTGCCGACATCAATGCCGCGGACGACAATGGCGAAACCGCGATGCACGGAGCCGCCTACGCAAGCTGGCCGCGGATGGTCGATTTTCTGGCCGACCACGGCGCGAATGTTTCCGTGTGGAATACAACCAACCGGTACGGCTGGACTCCCGTGCTGATCGCCGAAGGACATCGTCCCGGCAACTTCAAGCCCGCCGCCGAAACACTCGCCGCCGTGTATCGTGCGATGCGCGCCGCGGGAGTCGAACCGCCGCCGCTGACGCCTCGCAAAAGCACGAATGAAAACTACGAAGTGAGGGAAAAGCGTCCGGCAGGAAAGAAGTCGGATGCGTTGTAGCCTCACCCGCTCTGCTGGTGCCACGCTCGAAACCGGTATTGCGTGCGATTTCACTGCCACGCGCGAATTCCCTGCTCCGTGCTTGGGGCCGCCAGCGGGAACTCTCGCGACGGGCCGGCAACTCAGACGTTTGCTGCTCTGCGCCGCTGTGCTGTTCCTGATCACGGGCTGCGTTCAGCAAGCCGCGCCGACTGAATCTTCCGCAGCAACACAAAAGAAGCCGCAGATCATTGCCGCCAGCTACCCGCTGGCCTATTTCGCCGAACGCATTGGCGGCGAACTGACAGACGTGACGTTTTCGGTTCCCGCGGATATCGACCCCGCCGACTGGCAGCCTGACGCGACGGCGATCGCATCCGTGCAGTCCGCGGATCTGATTCTGCTCAACGGTGCCGGATACGAAAAGTGGGCGCAGCGAGCCACGCTGCCGTTGTCACGGACACTGGTCACGACTCGCGGCGTTCAGGAGAAACTGATTCCGCTCGCAAGCGTCGTCACTCATCAGCACGGGCCTCAGGGAGACAAGTCGAATTCGGATGTCGCGTCGTTTACCTGGCTTGATCCGCAGATCGCGATCGCGCAGGCGCATGCCATCCGGGAAGAACTGCTGCGGCTTCTGCCCGAACAGGCGGAAACACTCAACAGGAACTTCGAGACGCTGGATCAGGATCTGCAGCGGCTGGATCAGGATCTGAAGACCGCCCTTGCAAACGTCGCGGCGAAGAAGTGGCTGGCCAAGCCGCCAATTTTTCAATACCTGCAGCGACGGTATGGGCTGAACATGAAGAACGCAGAACTCGACATGTCGGCAGCCGCTTCGCACGACGATTGGTCGCAACTTGTGTCGTACCTGAAGGAAAATCCCGCTGAGTTCCTGCTGTGTGAAACCGACCCGTCGCCTGCTGAGACTGAACACCTGCGATCGCTGGGCATTCACGTTGTTGTGTTTCGACCACTGGGAAATCGGCCCGCGACGGGTGACTATCTGACGGCGATGTGCACGAACCTGGAACAGCTGCGGCGGGCCGTCGACGCCAGAAATGGGCAGCATTGATGTCCCGTCAACCAGGTTCATCGCAGCCGGGGTGACGCATCGCGGAAACGGTCGCCGCGTCGCCGCGAATCGGCCGTCTCAGGCGGCAGATCGCTGGTTCGCAGTGCGGCCCGCCGAGTCACCGCCCGGTTTACGAAACAGGATGAATTCCTTCGGAACCAGGCTGGCCCGACCGTTCGACCAGCGATAGGCCATCGCCGTCATGTGAAAATAACTCTGCTTGAATGCTCGCACCAGGGTGCTGCCGATTGTCGGCATGGATTCCGCGAACGAGGTTTCGTAATTAAAGCCGCAGGACTCGGCCAGCATCGTCAGCGTCGTGCGGTTGTAGTAGAAGTAGTTGACTCCGGCATTGAGTCTTGCGGGCCGACCATACAGCAGGCGGCAGAGGATTCCCGTTCCCTTGAGCAACCGGAAGTTCAGGCCGCCGATTTCGATCGCCAGCAGACCCCCGGGATTCAGAATGCGGTGTATTTCCCGCAGGTCAGCGGCCGGTTCTCGGTGGCAGGTGAAGGAATCCAGCGACGTGACAACGTCGAAGGTTTCGTCGCTGTAGGCCGCGTCGTGCAGATATCCGTTGTGGATTCTCAGGCCGAAGTGCTTTCGGGCAAACGCCGTGGAAACACACGACGGCTCGACGCCGGTGACTTCCCAGGACGGCTGATTCTGAAACTGGTGCAGAAAGAAGCCGGATGCGGCTCCCACGTCCAGCAGTCGGCCACCGTCAGGATACATTCGGCGGATGATTGCCGCTTCTCGTGCCAGACTGTCTTTTCGCCAGTCGACGTAGTGCTGCTGCGTCGAGCCTTCATCCGTGATGTGTTCACTGCGAAAGAAGTCCTGCGTTTGTTCGACGGGCGCTGCTTCGCCGACGAACAACAGTCGGCAGCCGCAGCAGCGAACGATCGGGAAACCGCTGCATTCCGTAAACGGAATGCGGTTGGCCGGTCCGCAGATCGGGCACGGAACGGTTACGCGGCTGGAGTTTCGAGCGATCATGGAATTTCTCACCAGAACAACTGCCGGACCGCGACGGTCAGCAGAACTGTTGTTGAAGCAATTAGGCGCAGCGGTATGCCGGCTTGTCGGTGATAGTGCAACAGCAGGCTCATGCGGCTGATGAGCACCACGGCTTCTCCCAGAACCCAGCCGACGGCCGCGACAAACGGCCACGAATCTGCTCCATAGAACAGTGTGAACGCGGTTAGTGAGGCGATCCCCAGCAGCACGATCAGCACGTCCTGCCAGTTCAGGGCAAACGCGGTCAGCGTGAATCGAAGGCCCATGTTGATGCACGACAGGTACAGTCCCGGCATCAGCAGCACCATGGTCTCGCCGGTGCCGGAAAACCGGTCGGGCAGAAATCGATCGGCCACCGGAACGGAAATCCAGATTCCCAGAAAACACAGCGGTACGAAAATCAGCGTTGTCAGCACCAGGGTCCGGCTGATGATCGATCGCACCGCATCCGGATCCTGCGACTGCACCGCCTGTACCAGCGGAGAAAACGACGCGACGCACACGCTCGTGCCGACGAAGCCGGCCGCCGTGACAAGCTGGAAGCCGGTTCCAAAAACGGCCACATCTTCGGGTGTCCCGAATACATCCAGCAGCAGGATTCCGGCTCTGTAGAACAGTGTGGTCAGGAACAGCGAGGTTCCGATGGGGAACACGTCCACCAGTGTCCGGATCAGATCGGTGGCGGAAGGCTTGTCGATGGCTCCCCTTGCAAACAGGGGCTGCATCACGGGAGCCACCGCTTCCGAAAGCAGTCGCACAAGATTCAGAGCCAGCCACACCAGCAGCAGTGTGCTGACTCCGGCTTCCAGCCAGGCCGCCAGTCCCAGCGCGGCGAAGATCAGTACCCGGTTGAAGAGTACCAGCACGGCTTCAATATCCAGCCTGTCCCGGCCGCGCAGATACCACAGCAGCGGGTCTGTTCCCGGCTGCGTGATGGCCACCAGCGTGCTGAGCACGAAGTCGGCAGGCGTCAGGCTGTTCAGTGGCAGACACGCCAGCACTGCCATCGCGCAGGCCGTGTAGAAGAGTTTGCACAGCACCGATCGCAGCAGAATCTGCCGCGGGTTTTCGGACGTCGTGAATTCGCGGACAGCCCACAGGCGGGCTCCATAGTCGGACGCGGTTTCTCCCAGAGCCACAATGGTGCGAGCCGTCACGAACGCCGCAAAAACCGGTGTCGGCAGCAGCCGTGCCAGCAGCAGCAACAGCAACAACTGCAGCGCACTGTTGACCGCATTGCCGCCGGCGTTGGTGAGGACGTTGACTGAGAACTGTTTCCTTCTCAGCACGGCAGTTGCTCTTCAATTGAGTCCCGTTCCCGCTGCAGTGCGACGCCCAGCACGATCCAGTTCAGGCACGTGACGGGGTGGTTGTTCAACAGGTATGGCATGTTGGACAGGTCACGAAAGTAGTACATCAACACCAGGCAGATGACGATGGCCCTGTATCTGCCGCAGGATGTCAAATACTGACGGCCAAGACGCCACGCCAGATACACATAGAAGACCAGGCCCGCAACGCCAAACATTCCAAACACAGACAGAATCCAGTTGTGCGGGTCCGCGGCGGGCATCCCGGTGTGTGCCTCGAAGAACACGGGGAAATGTGTGACGCCCATGCCGAACAGCCAGTCTTTGCCCTCCATTCCGAAGATGACAGCCTCCCAGAAGATTCCGCGATAGCCAAAGCTCTGGAAGTTCTCCAGCCGAATCAGCCTCAGCATGTCACCCCACGGAATGTCAATCATCAGCAGCAGCGGCAGCGAAACGACCATCATCAGCATGGCTCGCGATCGGGATCGCGTCCACAACAGCGCAGCACCGGCTGAGGCATAGAACACAAACATCGTGCGTGCCGCTCCCAGAAGTGCGACCGTGAAACCAACAACGAGGAATCCTGCGATGAATATCGGTGACACCTGGCGCCCCTGCTGAGCACCAAGAAACAGCAGCATGAACAGTGCCGGTACCATCGCCAGCATGTTGGGGGAGTCAAACGGGCCTGTAAGACGCGCCATTCCGCGTTCCGAGGGATCGATCAACTGGTTTTGCGACAGCATCTCCTGTGCACCCTGTGGCGACGCGCCAAACGAAGGTCCGAGCACCGTCTGCAGGCCGCCGATCAGCAGCACATGCACGATCACACACGCACAGACCGTGGACAGTCGTGTTCGGAACAGCCGGTCCACGATCATCTCGCGGTATGCCAGCCAACCGGTGCACATCATCACGAACATCAGGAGCGACACCAGCCACCATGGACGATAAGCCGATTGTTCATGCAGTCCATACCGGTGCTGATAGAACGAACTGACCGCCCCGTAGACAACGACCACTGCGCCCACACCCATCAACCGCCACAACTCCGTGGACTGGATCCGAGTGTTCCGCGCGGAACGGCGGCTGATCATTCCATCAAGCAGCATCAGTGCGGCAATCCCTGCGACCGTCACATAGAGTGATTTCGGCGACTGTCCCGGCGAGTCCTGCACAGAGAGGGCCAGCAAAAGAATATAGGGACGCCAGGTTGGCAGGCACGCGGCAGCGGCAATGGCCAGCATGACGGCATCGTAGACGCCAAAATAGCCGACAGCCGCCACAGCAAAAAAAGCCATGCTGAGCAACACTCCTTTGACGACTTCGGCCCGTTCGGACGAAGCAGAAATCGCCCAGGGTTGCTCAGGAACGAAAGTCGTGCCGGGCAGTGGTGCGGTATGCATGGTATCGCGATATCACTCGCTGTGCGGTATATGAATCCGCGTGACCGAACGACCGTCAGGCTGCCTGGCGATGGGGCACTGGATCCACAACGGGCATGGTCACCGCCTCAAACGGATCCAGTATGTTGCATTGCTCCAGGATGAGTTCGATTTCGTCGTCATTCATCGTTGACCCAAGGCCGCTGTGATAGGGTTCTGTAACCGTCGTCCGCACAATGTCCGGGTAGTCGTATTCGATTGTCTGATACACGCTGCGGAATGCCGGCAGGACGGCGAACATCTGAGGCAGCTCCCATGTTCTGCGGGTTTCCTCGTCCGTCATCAGTTCTTCATAGAACTTTTCGCCCGCCTTTGAACCGATCAGCGTTGTGGCGATATCTTCGGGCTGGTGACCAAAACGTGGTGCCAGCCGCCGAATCATCACCCTGGCAAGATCCTCGATTCTCATCACCGGCATCTTGGTCACGAAGACTTCACCTCCGCGCGCGAGTTCTGATGCCTGCAGGACAAGCCGGCAGGCCTGTTCCAGCGTCATCACAAAGCGAGTCATTTCAGGGTCTGTCAGGGTAACAGGCCCACCGGCTTCAATCTGCCTGAGAAAGACGGCGGCGACGGAACCGCGCGATCCCAGGACGTTGCCAAAGCGGGTCGAACTGAAAATCGTTCGCTTATTGATCTTCAGGCTGTTCGCCGCAGTGATGAGCCTTTCGCCCATCAGCTTTGACGTCCCCAGCACATTGGTTGGGTTCACAGCCTTGTCAGAACTGGTGAAAATGACTCGTTCGACATCGTGCGTCAGCGCCGCCTGAATCACGTTCTTTACACCGATGACGTTTGTCTGCACAGCATCGAACGGTGACTTTTCGCAGAGAATGACATGCTTCAGAGCCGCAAGATGCAGGACGACGTCGACGTCTTCGAAAAGAGATGTCATCCGGTCAATATCGCGCAGGTCTCCGACGTTGCAGGACACTGTTGTGTCATCAAAACCCAGTTCTGCGACTGCCTGTTCCAGCTCCTGTTCCAGAAAGAAGATCTCTGATTCATTCGAATCGATGGTTCGAATCTCGCCGGGCTGTTGAGCGACAATGTGGCGGACAATGCGTCGCCCTACCGTACCGCAGGCACCAGTTACACAAACAGTCTTGCCGGTCAGAAAAGCCATATCCGAAATCCTCACATGGGGATGAAATACAACAGGGACTCACGCAACGCGAACGCCTGCCGGAGTGACGGAGTCGATCGCTGGCGTTGCCGAGCGATTCCGGTACAGCGACGGGTCTACTACGGTGGCCATTGCAGGAATATTCAGTCTGCCGTTCAGCAGACGATTCACGGAACATAGCGGCACGTCTGATCCACTGAGGACGTCGCGATAATGCACTTCTACGGATTCAATGTGCGCTGCCGCACGAAGCCAGTGCCGAAATGCAGCAATCTCCTGATCGAAGAGCTGAGCCATCCGGTCGTCAGTGACTGCGGACGTTTCCTGAAGGTTGTCCAGCATTTTCCGTTGCGACGCCAGGATTTCTCGAACGTTTCGTCGCATCAGGATCACGCGGTAGTTTCGTCCGACGGGCAGATCATAGACGAGTCGATAGACCATCTTGACGGCATACCCGGAGGCACCGTCGAGCCAGGACGCATCGGTTCCTGTTTGCTTTACTTTTTCAAATTCGTAGTAGCCATTGGGATTGTCGGAGTCCGAGTTCCGGACGGAATCACAGAGCACAGGCACGCCACCGGCCTCCAGCATTTTCATCATCATTGAGGTTCCGGAACGCGGGAGCCCTGTGACAATAATCACCGGCTCACACCTCGGGTCGGAAGCTGCAGTATTCTCTGACATGATCGTGCGCCGTTTCCGCTGTCATGCTGCGGTGGAGGATTCTTCGCCGGCGCTGATCAGCGCACGCAGTTGATTCTGAGTCTGAGCGCCTGTCGCCTGTGCGACTGGAAGACCGTCTTTGAAGGTGATGAAGGTTGGTACGCCTGAGATGCCGTATTGGGCGGCGGTGCCGGGATTCTGGTCGATATTCAGGCAGAAGACGTCAGCCCTGTCAGCATATTCCTGCTTCAGACGTTCAACCATCGGCTGCATCATTTTGCAGGGAGGGCACCAGGACGCCCAGAAGTCCACCAGCACCGGCCGCGGGGATTTCAGCACGTCGTTTTCGAATGAAGCATCTCGTGTTTGCATGGAAGCGATGTCCTATTCCCTCGCATTGCCCCGGGACGCTATGTCCCGCAGACTTCATTGGTCTTGTGTCCGGCTGTGTGAATGACGGGATGCAGAGCCGCTGTGCGTTGCCTGTCAGGCCTGGGTCCGCCGATGAGAGTTGTCTATGCGGCGGGCCGCCAGGTCTCCAGGACCTGCAACTCGTCCTCGTCTCCTGACCATCTGGTCTTTGGAAACAACGTGTCTCGCTGTTCTTCGATGCGCTGACGAGCTTCGGGAACTGTAAGCACCTGGAAAAGGCGGCGAACTTCGTCTTCGAAACCGGACTCCGATCGAAAGCCGAAGTTGTCTTCCAGCTTTTCGTGAATTACTTCATAAGGGTGTTCTTCAGCTTCAACGCGGGGATTTTCAATCCGTTGAACGGAGGTGTCCAGGTCGAACTCGCGACCAATCCGGGCCACGGTCTGCGCGATTTCACGCACTGAGAGCACGTCGGTCACCTGATTCACCACGTCGTACTGACCCGGTTCCGGCGGAGCGGCAATCAGGCGCGTGATGCACTGCATCGCGTCTCGAAGTGTGATGTAGCCGCGTCTCTGGTTGCCGCTGCCATAGATTGTCAGCGGCATGCCAATCACGGCCTGAGCGACAAATCGGTTGACGACGGTCCCCCACCATTCGTCAATGTCGAATCTTGTATTCAGGTCACTGTGAGCCGCCAGCTCTTCAGAATAGTTGCCGTAGATCACTCCCTGCATCACGTCGTAACTTCTCAGCCACCAGTATTTGCAGGCTTCATAGACACTGAATGTGCCCTGCACCTTGCTGACGTGATAGAAGCTGACCGGGTCGCGGGGCGTTAGTTCTCCGCCCAGGCTCCATTCCTGGCCCCGGTACTGCAGGACTGCGTCTCCGGGAAAGAGTCCTTCAAAAAGCGGGCGTCCCGTCAGCGGGCTGCCATATTCACCCATCGTGCCGAGCTTGATGATAGACGCATCCGGTGCGTGATCCCGGACTCCGAAAAGCAGCCCAAGCGTACCAACAACGTTGTTCTGAATTGTCTCAACAGCTTTGTCGACGCTGGCCATGCTGTAGGGAGCGCTAGGGATTTCCGCAAACTGAACGATCGATTCGGGCTGAACGTCGCGGATATACGCGAAAAGCGTGTCGCGGTCCATCAGATCGATCTCGCGAAAATCGATATCGACACCCAGATGCTCGTTCGCTGCGGCGACCCGGTCTTGCATGGACAGAATCGGCAGGACCGACTGGGCACCGCGTTCGGCGACCAGCCTGCGCCGCAGCATGTTGTCGATGCCGTAAACCTTGCAGCCCAGTTTCGCCAGCTTGAGTGCCAACGGCCAGCCGAGGTAGCCGTCCATTCCCAGAATCATCACCTTCATGCCGTCCAGCAGATAGCCGCAGTCGGTTTGCTGCCATTCGGTGCAACTTTCGAACGTGATCGACATGGGGTCGAAGTAGCCAATCTCCGGACGGCGTTTGCATTCGACGACAAGCTGTCCCTGGGCCGCTTTACGAAATGCGGCCTGCCCGCATGCCCGGAAGTCGACGTGGCCCTTGAACTCCACCGCCGGACAGCTCCAGCAGGTGTGGTTGGCATTGTGGCAGCTATTGGTCCTGGTCATTTACGAATCCGTTCGCAAAAATCTCGCGGCATGGCTGTGTGCCGACTCGAGTGTAATTCCGCCGGTCTCCCCGACGAGCTGCCCGGAAGTAAGCTATGCCGCCGCCGACAGCGTCAGTTGGTGTGGTTTCACAACACTCAGGACGTCTTCCACCCGCATGTCATCTGGTATGCGGTCGCTGTATTCGCCGCGGTAGAAGAATGTGGATTCCTCGTACGTATGTTTGCCATTGATCAACGTCGGTTCGATGAGATCGGTGAGATTCATGCGCCCCGACAGGGCCACATTTTCCGCTGGCATCACAATCAGATCCGGGGCGCGGTGAGCGAATGCGCCGCTGTAGATTTCGGAGCCTCGAAGCACCCGGTCGGCAATTGGCCGACCGTCAACACGGGTTTCCAGCAGGAATCGTGACACGTCTGCAATCAGCTCGTTTGTCTGGTCGTCATTGACTCCGCCCTGCGGATAGCGCCCATTGCGATGCAGGTAGATTCGTCCCGGATCCATAGCGAAGGCTCGTGTCTCCGGCGTCATGTCGATGTATGACGGTCGATCAGACTTTCGCAGCGATAGAAAGCCGGCCTGAGCCAGCAGGCAGTTCAGATTGACACTTATCCGCTGACGCGCGAATCCATGGTCGGAGACGGCGGCCAGAGTAGTCGTGTCAGGCAGACGCTCAATGATCCGACCGATTTCATGGTCTACCTCGTGATAGTAGTCCAGGAACATCTGATGATACGGCGAAGTCCGATCTTCAAAATCTTCCCACAGGTAGTGGTTCAGTCGATCTGTACCGGTCAGCACGAACATCATGTTCCGCCATGCTTCCCGGTCCCATTGCTCGTGCAGAACCCGGCAGCGGGTTTTCATGCACGACCGCAGCCCGTCGACAAACTTTTCTTTGCTGCGTTCGATCAATGACATGTCCGCATCGACCGAGTACCCGATTTCATTCAGGTGCAAGAATTCGCTCCCCGGGAAAACCGCCTTCTGAAGATCCAGCGCGACGAAACCGGAAATCAGCATTCCCGGCATCTGCTGTGCCGGATAGGTTTGGGGCACATTGATGATCAGTGACGGGCCGGCAGAATCGTCCTGCCAGAATGGCTTTGCCTTGAATGTCCGCGATGAGGTGAAGCCGAGCGTGTAGGTGCCGTCAATGAGATCTGTGAAGCCGTAGATATTATGTCCGCCGGAGTTCATGCCGGTAACGATCGATGCCCATGCCGCCGAAGAAACCTCCGGCAGAGCAGACTTCATTGGTACCAGAGTACCCGATGACAGAAGTGCACGGCTATTGGGCATGACGTCGGCGTCAGCGAACTGTTGCCACATCCAGCGGGGCAAACCGTCGATTCCCAATAGAAACAGATCTGGCATTGATTGATCACTTTGTTGCAAACAGAACTATCGGCAGCAGATTCCCGGACCGCAGCGAGATCGATCAAATGTATCCGAGTTGCCGCAGACGTTCTTCAACGGCTTCACGGTCTTCTTCATCCATGAAGTCGTCTGAACTGCACTCGGCCGAGCGATCAATCAGTAGGCACGCCGCCCCGGATCGTTCAAGCTGCGAAGACAAATCGAGAATTCCGGCGTCAGCGGCATCGGTGACGACCACGAATCGTCGGTGTCCGTTGTCGCGAGCCAATTGCAGTAACTCAGTTGGCTGGCAATGATTTCTGTCGATGGGCTCAACGGTTGGCGATGCGACGAGCACGTCGCCGGAGCGCGCAACGGAAGCACAGTCGGCGGGCAGGCGAAATTGAAGACTCGACAGGTTCAGGACCAGGTCACCGGAGCGAAGTTCTCGGCTGATGTCCTCTGTCAGAGAGTAGTCTCGTAGCGACATTGCTTCACCATCCGTGGTTACGAAGCATTCGAGCGGAACTGCAAAACACGGCCGTTCGACTTGATTCGAAGCAGCCGGTTCGCACTGGTTCCGGAATCTAGTGGCAATCGAAAAACGCCGCAACAGCGATCTCTGCTGCAGAAAGCACTGGTTCAGCACGAATCGCCAGTCACGCCGGACGATTTCCAGCCGCCGTCAATTCATCGAGCATCGGCGAGGCCGTCAGCAGTTCGATCACAGTGCTGGCGTCGTCGTAGCGCCAAGGCTCTACCGGCGTCGTAGCATCGCAATTTGACCGAACAGCCGAAAAACGCAGAGTCCGCAGTTCAGGGTACACGGCACCAATGTTGTTTGCGTCGTGTGATCCTGCTTCTATCGGAGGTCACACGTTGCGATACGAGAGCACTTTTCGGCCGCGAACGGCGCGAAGAATTCCCAGCAGGAACGCGGTATTCGCGATCAAAAAGCTGAACGCCATTCCGGTGCCCGGGAGTTTTCGATTCAAGAGACCAAGCAAACCCAGGCTGAAAAGCATCGTGAATGGGGCCGAGGCCAGCAGGCTGGCGGGTCCGGGGTTCAACATCAGCAGTCCTGCGGACGAAGCGGTTCCCGTCAACAAAAAGACGGGAGACAGCCAGCGCAGCAACTTATGTGACCATAGAGCGAACGCGTACCGGGGATGCTTCAACGGATTCAACAGACCCGGTCGTGACCACGTTCCCTGCCAGTTTCGCAGCGTCATTCGAGTGCGAGAACGAAACGTGATTCCGGCATCCTGCTCGAAGGTCTCGAATGCTCTGGCGTTCTCCGCATGGACAATGCGATATCCCTGAGTCACCACGTCCAATGGAACAATGCAGTCTTCGCCAATCGCAGGGTCCATCGGACGCATGAGACCGCGACGAATGGCGAAGGCAGCGCCGGCGACGACCGCCAGACAGCCCAGATGCGATTCGAGAGTCCGGAGCTTCAGTTCATACGACCAGTAGAATCCCTGAGAACGAACATTCACGTCTCCCGGTTTCTCGCCGAACAACAGATATCCGGCTGTTGCTCCGACGGTCTCGTCAGCGAATGCACCCGCAATTTCAATCAGAAAGTCGCTGTCGAACTCCGTGCCGGCGTCGGTGAATACGATCAGATCGGAATTAATCTGCTGGATCGCGGCGTTTTGAGTCGCCGTCTTTCCCTGCCCTGTCCCTGGAACAAAGTGACTCCGCGATCACTGAACGACTTCACCAGCTCGTCGGTGCAATCCGTGGAACCGTCCGACGCCACAAGGATCGCCAACCGATCGTTCGGATAGCGGCACCTCAACAGGTTCTCGATTCGTGCGACGACTTTTTCCTGCTCGTTGTGAACCGTCAACAGCACCGTCATGGAAGGCAGCCCGCTGTCGCTCGCGGATGCCGTCGGTAGCAGTGGCGAAGGTCTCGAGCCTCGGCGAGTGAGGACGGCGATCTGCAGGAACCGACCATACCCGTCGTAAATCCAGAACAGCGCGAAGCTGGAAACCAGCCAAAGCAGCCAGATCATTCCTGATCTCCCGATTGAGGCGGTCCCGCGGGACGGCGTGCTGCCGCGGATTCTGACCCGTCGAAGGGACCGGATCACCGTTGTTTCGTTATCAGCCCGCATCCGGGGTCCGCGTTTTCGTGCTGGTGGCAGATGTCTGGTCAGGCTGCCGCTGCTGCTGGTGAATCAGCCGTTGTCCAGCCTTCCGGGATTTCGACCTGTAGTTCGGTTTGCAGGCGTTGCAGGTCGCGTGAAATCGTTGTGAGTTGTTCGGCGGAAAAGACCTGTGCGGCAGTCACTTCCGAGCGACCTCGGTCGACCATGATCCAGTTCATCACACGTTCGCGCAGTGTTGTCCTGCGGTAAACGGCGTTCACTATTGCTCGCGTTGGCGGGAAGGCGCGAGCAGCCCCGGAGGCCTTCTGCAGCAATCGAGCGACTGTTACCGACCGGTAATTTGTCGTGCGATTGATTCGTTCGGTCAGGCAGGTCGGCGTGAATTCGGGATCGGCACCGACGAAGTCGTACAGGCGTCGGATCAGAGACAGCGGGGCGGCTGCGACGTCGTCGAAAAAGAAAATCCCGATCTGGTTTCTCGGGAAGTGCTGAAAGAACGGAGTCAGCGCTTCGGCGTAGCAACTCCGCCGAATGTATTTGTCGTCCTGCTGAACGAGTCGGATCAGTTGTTCTGCCGTCACATCCGCGACGCCGCCGTAGGCATTCTGAGCGTCGTGCATCACGTGCGAGAGTGCTCGGTCGAACGGATCTCGCAGCATCACCAGCAAACGCGTGTCCGGATACTGATCCGCGATCCGGGCGGCGGCCTGCGTGCAGTCCATGTAGTGCGGCGAAATCTCGCCGTGAAGCGGCGAAAAAGGTGTCAGGAACCAATAGCCCGAGCGGCCCTCCGGGTGCTGCGCATTATTGGTTCCTGACACCTTTTTCGCGTCCGGATTGCGGAAGTGGCTGCGATACCAGGACGGGCCGCGGTGGAAGTTGTCGTTGAAGTAGTTCAGCTCCTTGGGCTGGCTCATCGCGATCTGCGGGTGAGCGTTCAGCATCGACCAGGCCCACGTCGTGGCGCTTTTCTCGGCTCCAATGCCGATGAATTCAGGGCTCCAGGATTCGAGGTTCATGGCGGCTTCCGTGCCGGATCGACCTGTGCGAAATCTTCCACGCGGGGCGGCGAGGCTTCTTCCGCGGAGTCCTCACGAAGCGTGCCACGGCGTGTGGCGATGATAGCTGAAGTCGAAAACCGCCTCAGCGCCGGTTTTCGCGGAAGCCGCTGGCGGGGGGAGGCTGCGAAGCTGCGGGATTCTGTATGACTTGCGCAGTTCGGCGGATTCTGCCGATTGCGACATGTCACGGCCTGAGCCCAGCCGGTGATTGCCGGTTGGCGACGGTGGAGGTGCTCCGTAGAATCGGCGTCTTGATCGAGAACACAAATCGCGGTGAATCGGTTGTCCGGTGCCTTGATCCGGCCGCAGCCGTCCCGCTTCGGATGTACAGAGTGGTCGGGTTTGGTTCGAATTCCATGCAGAACTCGCTCCGATTCGAATGCCGGTTGTCGTCGTACTGCTCGCCCGGAAGGCAAGCGGGAGTTTGGACGTTCGCTGCAGGAATTGCCCGAGCCGTCGTCGTGGCCAGTTTGGCGCTTTCGCTGGCACCTGGCTCGGCGAGCGGGCAGGAGTTCCCTGCCGATGAACGCCAGCCGTTGCTGCAGATTTCCGTTCGCACGTCGCTGCTGGATCAGTTGCTGAGCCGGACGATCGTGAAGCCGGGTGACGTGACGACTCGAATCCTGGATGCCAGCGTGCGCGGAAGCCGCACGACGGAAACGGTCATTCACGTCCGCGGGCAGTCTTGCCCGGATATGGCTCAGGTTGATCTCGTCGCATGCGGGACGGTTTCCAGTTCGACAGTCAGCGTGGCTCCGGGAGCACGAGTCGCCAGCGCCGGCAGTCACACATACGAAATCATCAAGCCCGTGTATTTCGGTGACGGAAAGCTGTTGACGCGGCCCGGACACGGATCTCTGCAGGCTCGTAACATGACGCAGTCAGTGAACAGCGTCGTTTCGGGAGTTCCGCTGGTGGGACCTCTGGGAGACCAGATTGCGTGGCGCGAAACGCTGCGGCGCAATCCGGCGGTGGAAGCCGTCATCGTGCGCCAAGTGGCTGACGAAGTGCTGCCGGAGGTCAACCGCAACGTTGATGCGGAGCTGGCGGCGGTCAACCAGAGCTGGCAGTTCGCCACTGCTCAGTTGAAGGCTTTGCTGCCGGGAGGCTCACTTCAGTGGCAGTCATCATCAACGGTGGAAAGCGTGACGATCGCACTGATCGACGTGGCAACACACGGGATCGGCGGCTCGGACGGCTTCAGCACGTTTGAACGGTCCGACAATTTCACGTTCGACGCGTCATCCGGTGCGTCCTCGGCGGAACAGGATTCCATCACGGACACCAGTGACTA
The DNA here is from genome assembly GCA_041398785.1 of Planctomycetaceae bacterium. Classification (NCBI taxonomy): domain Bacteria; kingdom Pseudomonadati; phylum Planctomycetota; class Planctomycetia; order Planctomycetales; family Planctomycetaceae; species Planctomycetaceae bacterium. The sequence goes on from JAWKUA010000008.1 coordinate 238,987, forward strand.
CGGAGTGCTCAGGGTTCCGTCGGCGTCAGAACCGGCAGCATCAGACGATGCGTCAGAAGATGTGTCGGGCGGCAGCTTCCCGGACGGTCCCGTGAATGACGAACGGAGTTCCACGGAGTATCGGACGCTGACACCCGGACCGGAGCCGGAAGAGGATCTGGTGCTGACGCTTTCAGAAGACTTTCTGAATCGGCTGCTGGACGTACCTGCTCTTCGCGGACTGGTGCTTTCCGACGCGGCGCTGCAGCGCTTGTCAGAAAAGGTGTCAGGAACCAATACCGGCGGATCGCCCGATCCTTTGTGGTCCTTCTCCCCGGCGTCTTTACTGGCCTATCGTGACTTGCAGCCGACAATTTTTTCGGTGCAGCTTGCAGATTCGCGCCCTGTGCAGGTGGAGTTGCGTGACGGCCGCCTGACGCTGGTGTTGACGTTTCGTGTCGTGCCGAAATCGGCGAATGCGAGTGATCCCGTTCGGCTGCGGATCCCGCTGCAGGGCGTCAACGGCGGTTCCGGTGAGTGGGCGATACGAATTGAGCCGGCAAGCGTGTCGCCGACGGTGGACGGTGCTCAGGCCGCGATGTGGAGTCAACTGGTCCAGACTCAGGCGGAACAGATTTTGCGGAATGTGCCGGCGGTCACGCTGCCTCGCCGGATGGACTTCAGCTCAGTGATATCGAACCTGCCGATGCTGGACGTGTATCGCATTCAGTCGCACGGCGGTCAGTTGCGCGCGTCGCTGCGACGGAGCAATTAGCGGTTGCCGATTCGCATCAGCCCGTTTTCCTGTTGCCAGGAGCGGAGACGTCCGTGCATGTCGAACGGCGCTGGCAGCAGTTTGGACGCGTTTTCGGCCCGCTCCCGCATGTCGCTTCGCTGGTGCGACCTCCTCTCCCACGCAGCGCTGGGAGAGGTGAATGCTCTTCGGCGTTCGCGTGGTATGCACGACATCGAAACGAGCGTGTCGTCGGCACTGCATCGGATTCCTATTTCACGAGCTGGTTTTCGACTGGTTCGATCGATGCTTCATGTTCGGATTTCAGTCCGCGGATGGCGTTGACGACGTCCGGATGATCGGCGGCGATGTCGTATTGTTCGCCCGGATCGTGGCCGAGATGGTACAGCAGCGGCGGGTCGTGGACTTCGGCTTGCTGCTGGCCGACGTATGACGTCTTCGTTTTGAAGTGGGCTTTGTGCATGCCGCTGCGGACCGCATAGCATTCTTCGCCGTGGTAGTAGAACATGGCGGATCGCGGGCTGGGTTCGCGCTCGAACAGAACGGGCGACAGGTCGTAGCCGTCCAGAACACGGTCGGCTGGCGGGTCGACACCGGTGATGGCGGCGATGGTGGGCAACAGATCGAGCGTGCTGCCCATTTCGCGCACCACGGCGGGTTCAATTCGACCGGGCCACCAGAAAATCGTCGGTTCGCGCATGCCGCCTTCCCAGGTGGAGCCCTTGCCGTCGCGCAGCAGTCCGGCGGATCCGCCGTGGTCGTCGAACGCCAGCCACGGGCCATTATCGGATGTAAAGACGACCAGCGTGTTGTCCGCCAGTCCTTCGTTGCGCAGGGTCGAGAGAATGCGGCCGACGGACCAGTCGATTTCCTCCACCACATCGCCGTACAGACCTCGCTGACTAACGTTGGTGAAGTCCTCGGATACAAACAGCGGAACGTGCGGCAGGTTGTGTGCCAGATAGATGAAGAACGGCCGGTCCTTGCTTTCCTGAATGAGCTTCACCGCTTCTTCCGTGTACCGCCTGGTGATTGTGTGCTGGTTGGCCGGCCGTTCCATTTCGTTCGTGTTTCGCAGCAGCGGGACATTGAAGTATTCGACTTTCGGATTCCAGAACCGGTCGCGGCCCTTCGGAGCGTCAGCGATGACGTCCATGTCGTTGGAATAGGGAATTCCAAAGTAGCTGTCATATCCGTGAGCGGTCGGCAGATACTGCGGCAGGTGGCCCAGGTGCCATTTGCCGATGGCATGAGTGGCATAGTTTTTCTGCTTCAGCATCTTTGCAATGGTCAATTCTGACGCCGGCAGGCCGCCTTTGGAATCCGGGAACAGCACGCGCCGCTTGTCGGAACACATTCCGCTGCGAATCGGATAGCGTCCGGTCTGCAACGCCGCGCGGCTGGGAGTGCAGACGCAGGCGGCCACGTAGAAGCTGGTCCACTTCTGACCTTCGGCGGCCATTTGGTCCAGGTTGGGCGTCGCGATTGTCGGGTGCCCGAAGCAGCCGAGATCTCCGTAACCAAGGTCATCGCAGAAGATGACAACCACATTGGGGTCGGCTGCGCGAAGACCGGCGGTGTTTGCGAACGGCAGCGTCAGCACGGTGGCCAGAACTGTGAGGAGCTGTCTTCGGAACATCGGAGATTCTCGCATCGTGTGAAGTGAACTCAGCGGCAACGGTGACTTGCAGATGATGGCGTCGGATCGCCAGACTTCAAGGCCAGGCGAGGAGCTGACGGAACCGCACGCAGAAGACCCCGCGCTGTAGAATCCGTGAAACCGGTGAGAATTCCATCCATGAACGCCAGTCGCAGGGAAAAGCTTCAGTCCATGCTGGCCGACGATCCTGACGATCAAATGCTGCGCTACATGCTGGCGACGGAACTGGACCGCGACGGCGATCACGACGAAAGCCTGACGCTGTACCGCAGTCTGATGGATGACTCGTCGCCGTATGTTCCCGCGTTTCTGATGGCCGGCCAGCAGTTGGCTCGGCTGGGCCGCATCGATGATGCTCGTGCGACGTATCAGCGCGGAATCACGGAAGCGAACCGGACCGGCGACGAACACGCGGCGGGCGAGATGGCGGAATTCCTGCGGGAGCTTCGTCACGCTTGAAGCCGGCGCGTAAGCCGAGCCGGGCCTGCGCGACGGTGATCGCGGAGAGTTTCCCCGAGTCGAGCGACGGCAGATTCCGGACAGCGACGGTTTGTCGCCGTTTGTTCCGCCGATACGATGCCGGCAATACTCCGGCTCCCCTTTTTTCGACAGGTCCGCAATCGTGAAAGCGCTCTTACTGACGGAATATAAACATCTGGAACTGACCGACCTTCCGACTCCGGAAATTGGGCCGGAGGACGTGCTGGTTCGTGTGCAGGCATGCGGCATCTGCGGCAGCGACATCCATGGCTGGGACGGCAGCAGCGGGCGACGCATTCCGCCGCTGGTGATGGGACATGAAGCGGCGGGCATTGTGGCGGCGGTCGGAAGCAGTGTGACTCAGTTTACGGAAGGTGATCGGGTCACGTTTGATTCAATGGTCTCCTGCGGCAGGTGCGATTTCTGCCTGGATGGCCGGCCAAACCTCTGTGACAACCGTATGGTGCTGGGTGTTTCCTGCGGCGACTACCGGCGATACGGTGCCTTCGCCGAATACATCTCCGTGCCGCAGCGGATCACGTATCACATCCCGGATTCTCTGCCGTTTGAACATGCGGCACTGATCGAGGCGGTTTCCGTCGCGGTGCATGCAGCCAACCGTACTCCCGTGAAGATGGGAGACACAGCGGTCGTCGTTGGCAGCGGAATGATCGGCCTGCTGGTGATTCAGACGATCCGCCTGGCGGGGTGCGGTCGAGTGATAGCGGTGGATCTCAGCGATCAGAAACTGCAGGTCGCGAAGAAGCTGGGCGCCGACATCACGATCAACGCAGGTTCTGAAGACGTGGTAGCTCGCGTGAAGGAACTGACCGGTGGTCGCGGAGCGGATGTGGCGCTGGAAGTCGTGGGATCCACGCCGACCGTCAAAGCAGCCATCGAGAGCACTCGCAAGGGCGGCACTGTGACGCTGGTGGGCAACCTGGCTCCGAACGTCGAACTTCCGCTGCAGTCGGTCGTGACTCGTGAACTGAACGTCATCGGCAGTTGTGCTTCGAATCGGGAATATCCGGCCTGCATCTCACTGCTGAGCAGCGGCGCGATTCGCGTCGAAGACATGATTACGGCGAAGGCTCCGCTGGAAGACGGTCCGGCGTGGTTTGACCGGCTCTACAGTGGCGAACCTGGTGCGATGAAAGTTCTGCTGTGTCCTTCGTGACAGCGTCTCGTATTCACGCTTCAGTGGTTGTCGGCGTCTTGCTGGCGTCGGCCGGTTGCGATTTCCGGGAAGCCACCGAGCCGCGGTCGTCGCCACAACAGCCCGCGGCGAATGCGGTCGCAGCGGCATCAGAATCTGTGCTGCCCGCGGCAGCATTGAACGATGGTCCGCCGCCGGTCGTCCGCTGGGAAACCGTGGACGAACTGCCACGGGAGCTGGCGATTTTTCGCCATGTCTTCTGGGAGCCGGACGACACTCGGAGCCTGCGGCAACTGATCCGTGCGACCGACATGGTGAAGGGAAAGCGGGTCCTTGAAATTGGAACCGGTTCCGGTCTGATTTCGCTGTGCTGCCTGCAGGCGGGAGCCGCGCATGTCCTGGCGACCGACATCAATCCGTTCGCCATGAAGAATTCGGCGTTCAACGCGGAACTGCTTGGATTCACCGAGCGATTTGAGGTGCGACTGGTACCTCAGAGAAGCCCCGATGCATGGTCGGTGATCCGCGAACAGGAGCGGTTCGATCTGATCATTTCCAATCCGCCGTGGGAAAACGACAAGCCCGTGACTCTGGCGGAGTTTGCCTTGTATGACCCGGAGTTTCAGCTCATGAAGTCGCTGCTGGACGGACTTCCGGATCGGCTGAATCCGGGCGGTCGAGCGCTGCTGGCGTATGGATGCGTCACGGCAATTCGCAGGCTGCAGGAACTGGCGGCCGAACGAAATCTGGCCCTGCGGATTCTGGACGACCGCTTACTGGACCAATTGGATGAAGTCTTCCTGCCGGGGATGCTGCTGGAAATCACGCTTCCGGAAACGACCCGCCATGAATCGCCGACCGCTGGCGACGGGGGATCGTCTGCCGAACGGTGACGTTCGCGACTAATCGGTGTCTCCCGGCTGGCCTTTCACGTCCGGGGTCTTGATCGACGATGTGCCTTTTGGCTCAAGCCTGACCTGGTTGCCATACACTTCAATATTCAGAGCGTGGTGGCGATCCGTGCTGACCCATGCGGCGGCGATGTTGAATCGAGTCGGAATGACGCCGTCGAAGAGTCTGGAACCGCTCATCTTTCGGATCCCGCGAAATCCGGTTCCGGAGAACTGCCGCTGAGGCAGCGGTCCGGGCGTGTCTTCGTTGTGAACAATGACAATCACCGGAAGTCCGGGTTGATCGGTGGCGACAACGCCGCTGGTGTTTTCGTCGACCACCCAGCGGACGGTGCCGGACTGCCGATCGACGGCGCGGATACCGCCTGCGAATGACTCCCCGCGCTGGTCAAACGGCTGTCGAAGACGCCGCACATTTCCGGTCGGACTATTCGTGACGTACCACGTCAGCGGATCGGCGACCACAAACATTCGGTCCGCCGTCCACAGCTTTGGTGACGGATCAGCGTCGTCTTCGTCATCGGATGCCGCCTGCTGATCGGTGGGGGCAAAGGAGGCGGAGTTCCGGTCGCCGGTCTGCAGATTGATGACCTGCATTGACTGGTTGTCCGACATTCCGACGAGTGTATTGTCGTCGACAAAATGAAACTGCTGCGATTCGCTCAGCGACAGCGATCGGTTTACGTGCTGCGTTTCCGGGTCGATCCATTCGACCAGAGGACCGTTTTTGGAGTCCGTCTTCGTGCGCCAGACCACCAGGGAGTCTCCGGCGGCGGCCATCGTGCGGACGAGAGTTTCCGCCGAAAGTTCGGACGCCACGGCAGCACCGTCGGCCAGCCGGAAGCACCAGCCATCGCGGTGGACCGCAGACGTCAGGAACAGCAGGCGTTCCGTCGCGACGGCCTGTTGAAATGGCCGGTCACAGGCCAGCGACCACAGCGACTGACCGGTCAGCAGGTTCACGACTTCCAGCTCATTGCCGAACCGAAGACACACGTGCCGCGAACCGGCAGGTATCACGGTCAGGACGCCCATCGACTGAGTTCCCGGCTGCTGTCGCTGCGAGATGTCAAAGTCGGTGAACTGGTGCTCCGCAGGGCCGACAGTAACAAGGATCCGCGACTGTCGGTTGTGAGACCGCGACCAGAGGACTCGCTGATCCAGAACGGAAATCGCCGTGATGCCCGTGTTTGTCTGCACCAACAGCACGCTGCCGCAGCGCTGAATGGATTCCACCGCACTGGTGTACCAGGAATGCACGCCAAGGCTGGCCGGGACGATCCAGTTTGCCCTGTCCGGATCGGCCACAACGGTGGCTCGCAGCCGCGAGGGTTCCGCCAAAACGGACCACTCATAATGGCGAAGAAACGGGTCGTCGGCAGAACCTGGCGAAATGTCTGATGCCGGGCCGTTGATACCTGACGGCTGAGCAAACGGCAGCATTTCGTACCGCCGGTCGGGCCATTGATTCCATTGATCCCGGACGGCCTGCCGGAATCGCTGGCTGAGTTCGTCTCGTGTCAGCAGGCGGCTGGCGACGTCATTGTGCTCGACTGGCGAGTCCGCGGCAGGGTCGAAATCGCTAAGCGGGCGATGCCACCGTTCTGCCAGTTCCACGGCAACGCAGTTCAGCAGAAGCGACCGGGCGGCGAGCCACGTTGTCGAATCTTCCGTTGCCGATTCATCCGTCGCCGGATCCTGCCGAAGTCGAGCATGATTGTCGGAAACGAGCTTTCGGAACGCCCGCAGCGGTGCTTCCAGAAGGTCATCTGCGTCACTGGTCGATGCGTCTGGATCCGGCTGACCAGCCAGCGCCAGACTGTGAATCAGCATGTTCAGAGTCGTTTCGCCAGAACTGGCGTTATGCATTCGCTCGTGCAGCAGAGACCGGATTCCGGCGACGCGACCCAAACCGTCTGACGTCTCCGCGGTGTCATCCGAAGTCGAACTTTCACCGGTTCGACGACCGGTCGCGGCGGCGCTTGCCACCTGCAGCAACAGGTGGTCCGGCAGTTGCCGCAGTTTGGCCGCGAGCTGCGCAGACTGATCCGGTGTGGCACGTTTCACGAGATCCGACAGGTGACCGGTGGCCCACGTTGTCAGCGGAAGGTGCTGACTCAGTCCCGGAGTCGCGACCGATGGCTCGGACGTGGCTGACTTCGTTTCTGCGGGAACATAGTCTTCGGACAGCAGCAGCGATGGTTCCAGCGTCAGGATGTTCAGCAGCGACGCGGCAGCTTCCTCGGACTGTCCGTTGCGAAGCAACTGTCGCGTCTTCAGAACATTGACCTGCAGCACCTCTTCCGGCGAAGTTGCCGTTGCCTGCAATGTGTCAAGGAAGTGTTCAGGGTCACTGACGGCCAGGCGATACCGACATTCGAAGGTGATCCGGTGAACCTGCGGATTTCGCTGATCGGTGTCCTGAATCTGTTCGAGAATTCGCAGGGCTTCCGCCCAGTTGCCGGACGCCGACAGAGCGGTCGCCAGTTCGAGCGGATCGCGCAGGTCGGGGTTCAATTCGTGCGCGGAAAGGCGAAGCATGCGGTCCGGAGCCACGCACAACAGATCCGAACCGATGGCCACCAGATGACCCCAGCCGGGATTCGGCAAAGGCACTCGCAGGGAATCCGCCAGTGTGCCGTCAGCCAGGTTGATGATCGAAATGGAACCATTCACCATCGGCACCAGCAGTTGCTGACCCTGGAGGATTCCACTGCCCGAAGGCAGACTTTCGACGTCCGTATTGAGCCGTTCCCAAATCGGCCGTGCTGTCGCCGGGTCGAAGTTTGTGATCGACTGTCCGGTTCCGATCACCAGGTTACCGGAATCCAGATGCAGCAGCAGGCTGGACGAATTGGCGTCGATGCGGTGTTTCAGTTCACCCGTAACGGGGTCGAAAAAACGGATGTCGTGGCTTTCACGGGGAAACACAATCAGGTGGCCGCCAGCCGGAAAAACGGGAAGCGGTGGCCAGGCACTCGTCAGCGATTCACGCTCGGTGCGAATGAACTGACGTCCGCGGGGAACCGGAATGGGCGGTCCGCCGTCCCGGACCGGTGATTCCAACTGGCAGGCCCACACGGTCGACCGAGTCAGCCGGTCAACGGCGATCAGCCATCCGGTCGTTGTCGGACACCAGATCAGACCGTCATCCACTGCAACCGACGCCGACCAAAGCCGCCGCGCCGGATCGTTGTCGATGGACTGTTCGGGATAGGCCAGCGGAACGGACCAGAGGTGTTCTCCCGTGGCGGCGACCAGGCACGTCAGGCTGATTTCGTCAGCGCGTTCGGTGATGCCGTAAAGCCGGCCACGATCAACGGTGGGAGGTCCGGCAAACCATGCGGTGTCCAGCGGACTTGTTTGATAGCGATCCTCCAGCTGACCGCCTGCTGTCCACACGCGGCGTCCGGAATCTTTTTCCAGAGCGATGAGTTCTGAGCCGCGATAAACGCCGCGGCTGCCGTCTCGCGGAAAGAAGCGTCGTGTGGATGCCGGGGCCGCGGCCTCCGTGCCTTCCGCGACAAGATAGATTCGTTCGCGGTCCATCGTCAGGCGGCACTGGACACCGTCGCGACAGAAAAGGTCGATAAGGGGTGTCTTCTCCAGTTCCGCGAACCGGCTTCTGGCGCTGGCTTCATCGGTTGTCGCCAGCCGGGGATTGTAGATCGTCCGGGTGGCTCGCTGTTCCTGCAACAGCGTTTCGTGGTTTGTGGCGACCGGATAATGCCAGCTCGGCTTCCCGGTGACGCTGTCGATCGCCGCGACACCGTGCATGGTTCGGCGAAAGATCCGGCCATCGTCGATGTCTGCCGTCCACGTTGTCTGCGGCACAATCTTCGCCTGAGCACACGTTACCAGAAAATCGCCGACGGTTTCCTGCAACGGCCGCGACAACGACGTTCGATACTGCCACTGCAGAAATTGGGGTACGTCCCGCTGAGCCGGCTGCGGAGCTTCGGAAGGGAGAGGATCGGGCGAAAGTTCGGGTTCGGCTTTGGCCATTGACGTATCGATCTCGGACAGCATCACCTGAGCGGCCGCTCGAAGCTTCGGATCAATACCGTCGCGATCCAGCTCCCGCGCCCACACTTGAGCAGCCAGCGACTCGCCCCGGTCCCGATGCTGAAACGCAATCAGCAGGCAGGCCTGTTGCGACGCCAGCGTGCCGGGATACTGATGAATCAGTCCGACAAGTTCAGAAAGTTGGCCCTGTTCCACTGCCCGCCGGAATTCCTGCCCGGCGACGGCATCCTGAGTAGCGCGAAACTGTTCCCGCAATTCCGCCGGCAAGCGAAGAAACTCCCGGAACATTGCCCGGTAGAGCGGCAGAAACGGACTGGTGTCGGACTCGCCCGGCACCATCAGGTGCGAATCCGCCGTTCGCAGCCGCTGGAATTCACGCAGCGCCGTCGCGTTGTCATTTCGGGCAATGCTTAGTCGAAGCAGCTCCAGAGCCGCGGAGGTCTTGCGGTCCATCGGCAGTCGCTGCACCAAATCAGAGCGATCCAGGCCGTCGGAATCGTCATTCTCCTCCTGAGGCGCGGCTATCGACGTCTGACACAGCATCAGCGCTACGGCCACGATGGTTGTCAGGACCAGGCCCAGTCGGCTGACGGAAACCACCGCTGCGGATCTGCCGAAGGAAGGTTGTTCAGCAACCGGTGAATTCAAGGCTGACTTCCTCATCTGTTCATCTGAATGTCATTCGGTGCCCGGGTACCTGCGGACGCCCGGCCGATTGTCCGTCACCCTGCTGAGAAGACCGACGGTCGCCGACAGCGAGCGGCCGGGCACGGTGCTTTCCTGACTCAGAGCAATACGAAGGACCGAACGCATTGACTTTCACCGTGGCCAGTATAGACGGACGCCGCAGGACTGCCACAGCGGAACCACTCGGATCGGCACCGGCGGAAGTGTGCGGTCGCCGGACGATCCGAAGTGACGTGGCGACAATCGTCCGCTGCGAGCTCCTCTCGCCGCAGCCTGCAACCGCGCCTACACTGCCAGCATGATTCACGCCGTCTGGAATATTCTGCTGGAACTGTCGCCATGGCTGCTGCTGGGAGCCGTCGTTGCGGGAGTGCTGCACGTGATCGTGCCGGCCGGCTGGCTGAGGAAGCACCTGTCGGGCCGCGGCGGTGTTCTGAAGGCCGTGCTGTTCGGAATTCCGCTGCCGCTGTGTTCTTGCGGCGTGATTCCCGTGGGGTTGGGGCTGAAAAAGGACGGAGCCAGCAATGGTGCCGTTGTCGGATTCCTGATCAGCACACCTCAAACCGGTGTGGATTCCATTCTTGTCAGTGCGTCGATGCTGGGCTGGCCGTTCGCTGTCTTCAAAGTCGCCGCGGCGCTGGTCACGGGTCTGATCGGTGGCCTGTTCGCGGATACCGTCACGACGGAAGTCACGGCGGCTCCGGAGTCATCCCGCGATCCGTCGGGCACCACGTCGAGCGCCTGGCGCCGGTTTCTTGACCACGCGTGGATGCTGATCCATTCCATCTGGTTCTGGCTGACGATTGGAGTGCTGGTTTCCGCGATGATTTCCTGGCTGGTGCCGGAGAACTCGCTGGCGGGCCGGCCCGGGATGACGGGAATTTCGGCCATGCTGCTGACGCTGCTGATTTCCGTCCCGCTTTATGTGTGTGCGACTTCATCCGTGCCGATCGCCGCGGCGCTGGTGGTCAGCGGGCTGCCTGCCGGTGCCGCACTTGTGTTTCTGATGGCAGGGCCGGCAACCAACGTGGCAACGCTGGGAGCCGTCTACCGGACTCTTGGGCCGAAGAGCCTTGCCGTGTATCTGGCGACGATTGTTGTCGGAAGTATCGCCGCAGGTCTGGCCTTCGAATCTGTCGTGGACACGGGTGCCGTGATCAGTGCCATGCACGACCATTCCACCGGCTGGCTGCGAATCGCCTGTGCCGTGCTGCTGCTGGGACTTCTCCTTGTGGCCGCAGCGCAGGACATTCGCCGCTGGCTGCGGCGAAATGAAATGACGCGAAACGCGTCGTCGCAGTCCGTGCAGACGCTGCACGTGGACGGCATGACCTGCAACGGCTGTGCAGCTCGACTTGAACGCGTGCTGCAGTCCGCTGATGGAGTTCGCAGGGCTTCGGTTTCCTTCGATGCTCGCCAGGCAGTCGTGGAAGGTGACGCTTCGCGTCAGGCCCTATGCGAATCGATCGAACGCGCCGGATTCGAAGTCAGGGATGCCTCGGAAGAAGCCGCCGCGAAGAATTGAGCCGCTTCATTCGCACAGCTTTGCAGCGGTCAGAATGGCCTCGATCATCCCCGACGCGTCCGCCGGCGTCGCGGGATTCCAGGCGCGGTCGAATGCTGTTCCGTGAGTCGGACTGGTGCGAATCAAAGGCAGGCCGAGTGTGATGTTCACCGCCGAGTCAAAACCAATCAGTTTGACCGGAATGTGACCCTGGTCGTGGTACATCGCGACCAGTCCGTCAAATTCCCCGGCGACTGCTCGACGAACAAGCGTGTCAACCGGGTACGGGCCTGACACAGGAATGTGCGAATCGGCACAAAGTTGAACGGCGGGAGCGATGACGCGAGGCTCTTCGTCGCCGAATAGTCCATTTTCTCCGCCGTGAGGATTCAGGGAGCAGACTCCGATCGCTCTCCGTTCGCAGCGGATTCGGCGCAGGAATCCGTCCATCAGCCGGACTTTCTCGCAGACGGCCGCCGTCGTCAGCAGTGCCGGGACACTGGCGATGGATGTGTGCAGCGTGACGTGAACGATACTCAACCCGTCTGCGGCCGCGGGACGTGTCGCTGTCCCCGCAGTTAACGAAGGCGCACGGACCAGCGACCGCAGCGGCTGAATCGCAGACTCCGGCAGGTACAACATCATTCCAAACTGATCGACACCGCACTGCTGTGCCAGGATTTCCGTGTGTCCTGGGAAGTGATGGCCCGCCAGATGCAGCGCTTCCTTGTTCAGCGGTGCCGTGGCGATAGCGCTGACCGTGCCCTGCCGTGCCAGCTCAATTGCTGCAATCAGATAGTGAAACGCGGCGTCACCGGCTGCGGCGTTCGCGACACGCGCCGCAGCCGTCAGAGCGGCGTCTCCCGCCGGGTTCCAGCAACCGACGGTGACACGTTCGTCCGTCGGCGCAGGAGCGGTGGCCTTCGCAAGACAGCGCAGGTCGTCTGCACTCGCCGGGCCTGTCGTGATTTCCCGCACGTTAAGGCGATCGGTCAAACCGCACAGATCGGCAGCCCTTCGCAGGATCGCGGGGTGGCCAATCACCACCGGCACTGATGCCGCCGCGACGCGTTTTGAAATGATCGCCCGGACGACAATCTCCGGGCCAATTCCGGACACGTCGCCCAGCGTGACGGCGATCAGCGGACGCGACATCTCTGGATTTCCCAATACCGTTCCTTTCACCAGGGGATTTGATTGGGCCGCGCTGTGGCGATTAACAGCGTCGTTGAGTAGCAGCAGGCCGTTCGAAGTCTATCTCATTGGCAATCGAACACGCATCGCTTGGATCAGCCGGTGACCGGAGCAGGAGCCGATGTCTCTGGGCCGAATCCCTTTCAATCGGGTTCGGCTCGAAGAATTCCCGCCGCAAGAATTGACCGGATGCACCCTTCGCGTTCCGGTCGAACGGGTTCGGAAGCTGAGGCAAACGCTGCCGGATCGGTTCCCCTGATCGCTTGCGAAAACATGCAACGTTGTCCCGCATCTGACTTTACGACGCGCGATTTCCCTTCGGCCGTGCGCTTGAAATTCTTGACCGAAGCTGTCCACCAGATAGAATTGCCGGACGCCTGACGGTCGCCAGCCCGCCAAATCGGTTCATTCCCGGCAACCGGCTCATGAAGATCCGGAGGCTTCCCGCCAGCTTCGACCGTCAGAGACATTCGCGGTATCGCGAACAATCGCCCGGCGTCATTGACCTCGGTAGAGAACGACGATCTCCCGAGTATTGCCGCAAGCGTACGAACTGTGTCGTTTTGGCTCGCGGCGTAACAACGATTGAAAAGCGTCGGCTGCTGCCGCGGCCAACACACGTGATTCGAACTGACACAATTACGCGCTGGAGATGACTTGTGTCCGAAGGATTCGGGGCCGACTTCAAGGAGCAGGTTCGCGCGAACACCAGCCTGGTGGAACTGGTTTCGGAATCCGTCGCCCTGACACCTCGCGGCAGTTCTGACTATGTCGGTCTGTGCCCGTTTCACCCCGACAGAAATCCTTCGTTTCATGTCTATCCGGAACGCCAGTCTTATCGATGCTGGGTGTGCCAAGTAGGTGGTGACTGTTTTACGTGGGTTCAGGAAACGCAGGCCGTCAGTTTTCCCGAAGCTGTCGAGATCCTTGCGAAGCGGGCTAACCTGGAACTGCCTAAACGGACTCGTTCCCAGGCGGCCCGGAATCATGAAAATAACAAGGCAATTCAGTACGAGATCGTGGAATGGGCGATTGGCCTGATGCAGCAGTCGCTGCGGCTGGGAGACGCCGGTCAGATCGCACGCAACTATCTGTCCGGTCGAAAGCTATCGGATGAGACGATTCGAAAATTTCGACTGGGATATCATCCGGAAGACTGGAATTGGTTTCTGAACAAAGCCCGCGGAAAGTATTCCGAAAAGCAACTTCTGAGTGTCGGCCTGATTGGCGAAAAGCAAAGCGGAATGGGCTACTACGACAACCTTGTTGGTCGCGTGGTGTTTCCGATTCTTGACGAAAGAAGCAGACCCGTTGCGTTCGGCGGACGAGTGTTGCCGGGAAGCAACATCGAAAGCCCGGCGAAGTATTGGAACAGTCCGGAAAGCAGCGTTTTTCTGAAGAGGAGAACTCTTTACGCATTCGACCTGGCCAGAGACGCAATTCGTTCCAGCAAAGCTGCAATTGTTGTGGAAGGATACATGGACTGCATTGCCTGTCATCAGGCAGGGGTCACCAACGTTGTGGCCACGCTCGGAACGGCGATGACCGAAGATCACGTCGCATTTTTGAAGAGATTTTCTCAGCGAGTCGTCCTGATTTATGACGGGGATGAGGCGGGTCAGCGGGCCGCAGAACGATCAATTGAGCGTTTTCTGGCGCACGACCTGGACCTTCGTATCCTGACACTGGCCGACGGGCAGGATCCGGCGGATTACCTGGAAAGACATGGAAAGGAAGAATTTGAGTCGCTGATTGATTCCGCACAGGAAGCGTGGGAATACAAGTTGCAGTCTCTGAAGCGGCGTTACGACCTGGATTCGGTCAGCGGGCGCCAGCAGATTCTGCAGCAGATGCTTCAGATGCTGGCGTCAGCACCCGGCTTGCAGGGGACGGTTCGCGAAGACCTGATCATCCGAAAGCTGTGCTGGAAAATTCAGGTTGACGAAATGACGCTCCGCCAGACACTGGCTGAGCAAAGAAGACAAAAAAGCAGGACTGCGTTCCGACGCGTTTCCGAAGACACGGCGCTTTCGGAAGCCTCGGCACCGGTTCAGCCAAAAACCAGGGAGGACCATGCTGAGCGTGAGATCCTGGAGATCATTCTCAGCTGCCCTGAGCACACCGACTACATTCGACACCATATCGGTGTCGACGATTTCCGGATCGACCAGCACCGGCGTTTGCTGGAGATGTGTTTCGATCTGGTTGCGGAAGCCGGAGAGCTTCCGGAGATTCACCGGGTTGTTGAAGCGGCGGAGTCTGATTCAGGACTGATTGGTCTGATCAACACGCTTTTTGACTCGGCACGGGAAAAGGAGCTCCCGAAACTCATGACCGAACAGTTGCCCGGTGATGGGAACGGCGGCGGAATTCCGGTTCCGCTGCATTTGGAGCGGGTTCTGCACCCGCTGCTTCAACGGCGAGAAAAAGTTCAAATCTTGTTGTCGAAACAAAAAATGGCTCAGACGAATCCGTCAGCGAGCGACATGAACAGCGACACCAGGGATGCCCTCCGCCGCATTACGTCCGTGCGAAAAACACAACCGGGGAACGATGTTCCCCGATTCAAGTGAAACACTTTTGGAGCCGTCGGATATGCATCGCCTGGATGAAAATCTTCGTGAACTGGTCGTCACCGGCCAGCAGCAGGGCTTTCTGTATTTTTCGCAGGTTCACAGCTATCTGCCGAATGAAGCAGACGATCCCGAGATGCTGGACAATCTGCTGATGGCGCTGGAAGAGCTGGACCTGCAACTGAAGTCGGATCCGCCGATTCCCGTCGTGGAGTCGAAGTCGCAGCACCGCAAGCGCCGTCCGGAAGTTCGCGTCGACGATGATTCCCGCCGCGGAACGGAAGATCCGATTCGGATGTATCTGACGCAGATGGGCGAGATTCCTCTGCTGACCCGCGAAGAAGAAATCTTTCTGGCCAAGCAGATTGAAGTCACGCGACGCAGGTTTCGGCGAGCACTGCTGTCCTGCGATTTTGCCTTGAACTTTGCCTTTGAAACGCTGACCCAGGTTCACCGGGGCGAGCTTCCGTTTGACCGCACCATCAAAGTGTCGATGACGGAAAGCCTGGAGAAGGAACAGATTCTTGGCCGCATGCCGCATAACCTGGCCACCATCGCGTCGCTTCGGGAACGCGATCTGACGGATTTTGCCGCCGCCAGGTCGCTGGGGCTGGATTCCCACAAAGGCCGGGAAGTGCTGCAGAAAATTGAAATCCGGCGGCGACGCACCGTAACGCTGCTGGAAGAACTCAGCCTGCGAACTCAGCGGCTGCAGCCGTGCATGAGGCGACAGGAACAGATCTCCGCCCGCATGCTCGACCTGCAGGATCAGATCCGAAACCTCAAGGATCTGACATCTGCCAATGACGAGCGAGTCAACATGCAGAAGGAACTCGACGACCTTGTCATGCTGACGATGGAATCGCCGAACTCCCTGGCCTTCAAGATGGAAAACCTGCAGGCTCGCCATGAGGAATACGAACAGGCGATGCGGGATCTTTCCGGCGGCAACCTGCGGCTGGTCGTATCAATCGCCAAGAAATACCGCAATCGCGGCCTGACATTCCTGGACCTGATTCAGGAAGGCAACACCGGCCTGATGCGAGCTGTTGACAAGTACGAGTACCGTCGCGGCTACAAGTTTTCGACATACGCGACCTGGTGGATTCGTCAGGCGATCACACGAGCGATCGCTGATCAGGCGCGCACAATCCGGATTCCCGTGCACATGATTGAAACGATGTCTCGGCTCCGCGCGGCCGCTCGTGACCTGCTGCAGGAACTCGGCCGCGAACCCACCGTCGAGGAAATGGCGGAAGTCGCTGACGTGCCGATGGACGAAGCCCGCCGAGTCATGAGGATCTCCCGACAGCCGATCAGCCTGGACAAGCCGATGGGCGAAGGTGAAGACAACAGCTTCGGCGAATTCGTTGAAGACCGCGGTACCGACAGCCCCGTCAGCAACGCCGCTTCGGAAATGCTCAAGGACAAGATCGACTGCGTATTGAAGACTCTGACTTACCGCGAGCGCGAAATCATCAAGCTGCGATACGGTCTCGGCGACGGCTACACCTATACGCTGGAAGAAGTCGGCCGGATCTTCAAAGTCACGCGGGAACGCGTTCGGCAGATTGAAGCCAAAGCCGTTCGCAAACTTCAACATCCCGTCCGCAGCCGACAGTTGCAGGGCTTTCTGGAAGGAATCACGGCGATCGCCGGGCATTAGAGCGAGCGGCAGGAGACTTTTCGTAAGCCGGGCGTTGTCGGGGACCGAGCTGCTGGCATCTTGCCCGGCTTGGCAGGAGCCGCGCCCCTTCCAGTCCAGGGAAAATCTCGTGCCGGTTGTCTGAGGAGCAGGCAACCGGCCGCGTGTTCTTCGCCGAAGGTTGAAGTCGCTTCGGTGTTCTTTTGCGAAGCGTGATCGTCGGATGTCTCACCGCGAGATCTCGCGAAGCGCTTCCAGCACTTTTGCGTCGTGACCGTCGACACGGACGGCTTTCCAGACCTTTGCCACTCTGCCGTCGGCATCAATCACAAATGTCGATCTCTGGATACCCATGAACTTCTTACCGTAGCGGTTCTTCTCACGCCAGGCTCCGTATTTTTCAGCGACCTTGTGGTCGGTGTCGGCCAGTAGCGGGAAGTTGAGCTGGAACTTGTCCGTGAACTTCCGGTGGCTGTCGACATCATCGGGGCTGACGCCGAACACTTTCGCGCCGAGTGCCGTCAGTTCCTTTGTCCGGTCGCGAAATGCACATGCTTCGGCCGTGCAGCCGGGAGTATCGTCCTTTGGATAGAAATACAGCACGACCGGCTGCCCCTTCAGTTCCGACAGCCTGACCGTGCTGCCGTCAGTCGCCTTCAGCGAGAACGCCGGAGCCTTTTGCCCTGCTTCAATCCAGTCAGCCATAATTCCAGGTCCCTCGTTGATCAGTTCGACAGATGCACGATGAATGTCCGAAGGCTATCGTAATTCGCGGGGCCTGAGTTTCGACCGGACACGCTGTTTTTCTCGTGTGATTCGGCGGGTGCCGCTCCGATGGCGCGTTTTTTCCGCCGGACCATCTGTGTATCATCGGAAGCCGAGCGTCGCCGGACGTGACGGCGTCACAGGCATTCCCAGTTCCGCGAGTCGCTTCGGAGACCTGCCGCGCGATGAAACATGCCTTTCTGACATTACTGACCGCGCTCATCGCCGCGGTGCCGGCTGACCTGCGGGCGGCTGATGAACGGATCGAGTTCTTCGAGAAGAAGATTCGGCCGGTGCTCGTGAAACACTGCTACTCCTGCCACGCCGCCGACGCGGAAAACATTCGCGGCGGATTGCTGCTGGATTCGAAAGCCGGATGGCAGGCCGGCGGCGAAAGCGGTCCGGCAATCGTTCCGGGCAATCCGGATGAAGGTCTGCTTCTGGAAGCTCTTCGCCACGAATCCTTCGAAATGCCCCCGGACCGAAAACTCCCGGATGACGTGATTGCGGACTTCGAACGCTGGATCAAAGACGGGGCTGTCGATCCGCGCACCGACGGAGTGGCGCTTGAGCGCGGAACGATCGATCTGGCTGCCGGTCGCAGCTTCTGGAGCTTTCGAGCGCTGGAACGGCCGGCGATTCCTTCGTCCGGTCAGTCCTGGGCCAGGACAGATATCGACCGCTTCGTCGCCGAACACGATTCCCGGCAAGGCGTTTCTCCGGTCGGCGACGCTTCCGCTGAAGAAGTCGCGCGTCGGATGTATTTCGTTCTCATCGGACTGCCGCCGACTCCCGACGATTTGGATGTTTTCCGCGCCGACTGGGATCAGAACCCGGACGCCGCAGTTTCGAATCTGGCCGACGAATTGCTGGCGTCACCGCGGTTTGGCGAACGCTGGGGACGGCACTGGCTGGATGTCGTTCGCTTCGCCGAATCCAGCGGCGGCGGCCGCAGCCTGATGTTTCCTGATGCCTGGCGGTTTCGCGACTACGTGATCGCTTCCTTCAACGACGATAAACCGTTCGATCAGTTCGTTCGCGAACACATCGCCGGAGACCTGCTGCCCTGGGAGACTCCCGAACAGCACGACGCACAGGTTACGGGAGTCGGCTATCTGACGCTCGGCCCGACCAACTACGAAATGCAGGACAAGGAACTTCTGCGGATGGAAGTCGTCGACGAGCAGATCGACACGCTGGGCCGCACGTTTCTTGGCATGACACTGGGATGTGCCCGCTGCCATGACCACAAGTTCGATCCGGTGCCGATGACGGACTATTACGCTCTGGCCGGAATCTTTCGAAGCACGAAGACTCTGGTTCCCGGTAATGTCAGCGGATATGTGACCACAAGTCTGAAATCCGGCGTTGACGCCGAAGAACAAGCCGAATGGCAGCGCAGAGAAGCGGACCTGCTGGCTCGGATAAAAGCGTTGAAGGAGCAGGTCACGTCGCCCGACTTGGCAAAGACGGCCGGCATTGATCCGGCATCGCTTCCGGGAATTGTGGTCGATGACGCGTTCGCGAAGTTCACCGGCCAGTGGACCGATTCGACTCACTCGCCGCCGTACGTCGGCGAAGGTTATCGCCACGACGGCAACGATAAGTCGGGCAAGTCAGTTCGCTTCGAAGTGATGCTGCCGGAAAGCGGACGCTATCGAGTCCACCTTGCTCACAACGCCTCAGCCAGTCGATGTTCGTCTCTGCCCGTTCACGTGGAACATGCGGGCGGAACTGCGGTGGCGACAATCGATCAGCGAAAAACGACCGAACCGGACGGCGTGTTCTCGTTTGTCGGCGAGTACCAGTTTGAAGCGGGTGATGCCGCCGTAATCTCGATCAACGCGGAGGAATCGTCGGCCGGATACATCATCGTCGACGCTGTGCAATTTCTTCCGGTCAGCGACGACGCACCGCTGGCCGATCGAGTCACCGCCGAAGAAGAAAAACAACAGGCGGCGCTTCGTTCGGAACTGGCAAAACAGGAAGAGAAGCTGAAGAAGCACGTAGCTGCGAAACCGAAGATTCCGCAGTCAATGGCGGTCATCGACGAAGCGGTACCGGGCGACTGGCACCTGCACATTCGCGGCGGAATTCGAAATCTGGGACCGCTGGTGCCTCGAGGATTCGTGTCCGTGGCGAGTCCGCAGTTGGACGAATCGGGGGCAGCAGTGCCGGCTTCCATTCCAGCCAATCAAAGCGGACGACGAGAGCTGGCAGCCTGGGTCGCGTCACCGGACAACCCGCTGACGTCGCGAGTCTTCGTCAATCGTGTCTGGCAATATCTGATCGGCGAAGGTCTTGTTCGTACGCCGGATAATTTTGGCGCGACGGGTCGTCCACCGACACATCCGGAGTTGCTCGATCACCTGGCGACGACGTTTGTTGACGATGACCACTGGTCGGTGAAGAAGCTGATTCGGCGGATTGTGACGTCGCGCGTGTTTCGCCTGTCGTCAACGGCGCCTGCTGACCTGGTGCAGGCCGATCCCGAGAATCTGCACCTGACCAGAGCGTTCCGGCGACGCCTGGACGCCGAAGCATTGCGTGACGCGATCCTGCACGTCAGCGGCCAGCTTGATCTGTCGACAAAGGGCGGTCTGACAATCGGCAGGATTTCGACGTACGACAACGGTTATGAGCATGACATGTACTCAAAGAGCATTCGCAGCGTCTACGTTCCGTTCTTTCGCAATTCGATGCTGGAAACGTTTGAGGTCTTTGACATCGCCAATCCAAACCTCGTCACCGGTCGCCGAACGTCCAGTACGCTGCCGTCGCAGGCTTTGTATCTGTTGAACAGCCCCTTCGTTCTGACACAGTCCGAACTTGCGGCCAGGCATTTTCTGGCCACTCAGTCCGCCGACACCGCGGCGCTGGATGTTATGATCGAAGCGGCATACCGGCGAACACTTGGCCGGCGTCCGTCAGAGCTGGAACGCCGTACGATGGCAGAGTTCTTTGCTGAAAGGGATGCGGCTGCGACGGACGGCTGGACGGCCGTGTTTCAGTCGCTGTTCGCGTCTGTGGATTTTCGGTACCTGGATTGACCATGCAGACAACTTCAACAACACGCCGTGAGATTCTTCGGCAGGCTGCCTGCGGATTCGGTTCTGTTGCGCTGGCGTCGATGCTGGCGGATTCGTCCGCGCGGGCCGGTCAGGCAAATGACACCGAATCGCTCGTTCAAAAGCAGCCGATGTTTCCTGCGCGAGCGAAGCGGATGATCTTCATCTTCATGCAGGGCGGGCCCAGCCACGTCGACACCTTCGACCTGAAGTCGGAACTGATTCGGCGCGACGGTACGGGCATCGACTTCACGGGTGTCCGTTTCGGCACGTTCGGCGAGGTCAGTCAGCGAACGCTGATGAAACCGCTTTGGAAATTTCGACAACACGGCGAATGCGGACAGCAGGTGTCGGAGCTGTTTCCTCACATTGCCCGGCACGTCGACGATCTCTGCTTTCTGAAGGGAATGCACACGGACGGCGTTGCTCACGGGCCGGCAACACTGTTCATGCACACTGGTGCCGTCAATCTTGTGCGACCGTCGCTGGGTTCGTGGCTGATGTACGGGCTGGGTACCGAAAATCAAAGCCTGCCGGGATTCGTTCAGTTGCAGCCGTCCGACACGAAAGGCGGGCCGCGCAACTACTCCAACGCCTTCCTGCCAGCCGTGTATCAGGGAACGGCGATCGGGCGCGCATACCGTTCGGTCGATGAAATGACGATTGCTCACATCCGGAATGCAAAGCTCAGCCATGAGCAGACTCGGCAGCGGTTCGAGCTTACGCAGCGGATCAATCAAGCTCAATTGAAGCGCCGTGACGAACACGACAGTCGTCTTGAAGCCGTGATTCGAAGTTACGAACTGGCATGGCGCATGCAGGCCGACGCACCGCGGGTGCTGGATCTGAATCAGGAAACTGCGGCGACTCAGAAGATGTACGGTATCGGTGAACAGCCGACGGATGAATTCGGCAAACAGTGTCTGATGGCTCGCCGTCTGTCGGAGGCAGGAGTCCGGTTCGTCCAGGTCAACTACGCTGACGAATCGCCGAATCCGCGCTGGGATCAGCATTCCAACATGCCGGCTCACATGGATCATGCCCGCGCGACGGACAAACCCGTCGCAGGTCTGCTGTCCGACCTGAAACAGCGCGGCCTGCTGGAAGACACGCTGGTCTGGTGGGGAGGAGAGTTTGGACGAACGCCATTTTCACAAAGCGGCGACGGTCGTGACCACAATCCTCGCGGTTTCACGGTGTTCCTTGCCGGCGCGGGAGTCAAGCCTGGATTCGCCTACGGCAACACGGACGAAATCGGCCATCTTGCCGTCGAAGGCAAGGTTCACATGCATGACCTGCACGCCACGATTCTGCACCTGCTGGGAATCGATCACGAACGCCTGACCTACCGTCATGCGGGACGTGACTTCCGGCTGACGGATCTGTACGGCCGGGTGATTACAGACATTTTCGCGTAACAGCATTCGTGCTGCCCGGCGCGGGTCACCCGAAAACCGGCGCAGACGTTTCGCTCAGGTGTCGCGCTGGCGGAGGCGTTCCTGCAATTGCTGCAACAGAGCCGTAAGTTCAGCGACTGAATGGCTCGTCAGCTCCGGTGTCTCGCTTGCGCTTTCACCAAGCAACTGCTGAAGTAGCTGTATCTTACCCGCGAGCATTCCCTGCTCGATTCCCTCGCGACGCCCCTGTTGGATGCCCTGTTCGAGGCCTTCGCTGCGGGCGCCCAGCAGTCGGGCTTCTTCGTCCAGCAGGAATTTCTGCCGGGCGTCGTAGTACTGACGTTCTTCCGGAGTTCGCGAGATCATCTGTAGCACTCCCAGCGCCTCTTCGAATATCGGATCACCCAGAAGCGCCAGTAGCTCGGTCGGGTCCGCGAATTCGGCGTTCATCAAAAAGTATAGCCACTTTTCGAGTCCCGAACACTGCGCGATTTCGGTGCCTGGCATGAGAAACTTCGGTAGTTCCAGAGTGTGAAACTGCAGGCCGTCCGTGAACACCAGGTCGGCCTGATCGCATCTCAGACGAAAGCTCAGGTGGTACGCGCCCACCTGTCTCCACATAACGCGGTTCAGCACGCAGATACTGATCGCCGGATTCAGGCCGTGATAATGATCGCCTTCGCGGAACTGCCTCACATAGTTCTGGCAGTTGTAGAATGTCAGCCGCTGGGCCATGCCGGCGGGCAAAGTCGTCTGCATTTCAATGTTGAAGATGCGGCCGCTGCTGTCCCGGGCCAGTACGTCCAGCACAACAAGCTTGTCGTCAGCGCGATCCCTGCCCTGTACCGGATTCAGAATTTCCACCTGTGTGATCGGAGCGGGAAGCCGCAGCACAGCGTTCAGGAAGTGGATCGTGATTGCAGGATGCTCGGGACTTCCAAACGTGACCTTGAACGCAAAGTCCACCTTCGGATCGATGCCGATTCTCATGCGACCGACCCCGTTCGGCGCCTATGATGACTTGCCGCAGTCGGCCGTGAAGCGTTGTCTCATGCCGCGGCGGGCAAGTTCCTGATTCAGGATTTCGCGGTAGTGAGCAAGACGAAGCTCCGCGTCGTCGAGTGAGCCGCCGAACGACCGATGCTCATCAAGGTACACAAGCGGAACCGGAAATTCCGTGATCCGCCAGCCAAGGTCGGCGGCCTGAACCCACAACTGCAGCGGCATGGCGTAACCGGGGTCTGTAATGTCCAGATCCGGCAGTGAGGAAACGCGGTACGCCTTAAAGCCGCAAAACGCGTCCGTAATTGAAAGGCCCAGCTCCTGATTCAGACACGCCGTGATCTGCATGTTGATGCGGCGGCGGTCGGCTGGAGCCACGCTGTTGTCGTCGAACTGCTTCAGATAGCGTGATCCGGAAACCAGGTCGAACATCCCGTCGCGGGATTCCAGTTCCGCCGCCACGTCACGAATCAGTTGAGGCTGATGCTGCCCGTCACAGTCAATCGTCACCAGCACGTCGTAGCCACAGCGGACGGCATGATCGAAGGCGGACTTCAGGGCCGATCCGTAGCCCCGATTTGTCGGATGGCTGACAATCTGCACATCGGGAAACTCGCCCAGAATCGCTTCTGTTCCGTCCGTTGACCCGTCATTGACGACCAGCACGTCATCAGCGTGTTCTGCAACGTGGCGAAGAACGTCGCGAACGTGAGCGGCCTCGTTGTACACTGGCAGGGCAGTCAGGATTCGGGTTTTCATGGTGCCATTCTAAGAGTGGGATAAAGTGAGTCAATCAGCGGCATGAGTCGCGACGGGACTGCCTTCGCGGTATAAGCCTCGCTCGCATCCCTGGAAATCTGAACCCCCGGACTCCCGCCTTGCACTGCCCGGTTCTCGACCATCTGCAACGAAGTGCCGCCCGCGGCCTTTCAGCCGGACTGATCATGCTGTCGGTGTTTGCTTTTGCCTTCGAAGCCGGGGCTGACGTCCTCGCGCCTGACGACGCTTCCGCCAGCGACGCGATTTCACCGCACCGGCCTTACAGTGATTCCGGTCCGTCGGTGCATTTCTTCGACGACCAGAGTTTTCATTTTCACGAGCCGTCTCCGCTTCAGAAATTCTCGCTTGCCCTGACATCGATTTTTGCGGCAACCTGGGTGTTTATCCTGGGAACCTGTATTGGCAGCTTTCTGAATGTGGTGATCTATCGGATGCCGGCCGGACTGGCTCTCGGGAAACCAAAATCGCGCTGTCCGGGCTGTGAGACCCCGCTGGCGGCTCGCGACAATATCCCCGTGCTCGGCTGGCTGCTGCTGAAGGGACGCTGCCGGTACTGCGGCATGAGAATCTCGCCTCGTTATCCGATCATCGAAGCGACTGTGGGCTTCATATTTCTGGGACTGCTGTTCGTGGAAATCGCAAGCGGAGGCGGCAATCTTCCGGTCAGGCCCGTGAGTGTTATCCACGGCAATCCCATCGACCAGATCCTGATGTCCGGCCAATGGGACCTGGCGGGCATCTATCTGTTTCATTGCAGCTGGCTGACGCTGGTTCTTGCGACGGTCATGATTGGCTATGACGGCCATCACCCTCCCCGTCGTTTGCTGGTGTTCGGAATTGCGCTGGCAATCGTTGCCGGAACCGTGTGGCCGGAGATCCGTCCGGTCGGCGCGATTGAACCGCGGCCTGAGTGGTTGAGCGAAGCCTATTGGGGACTGCGCTGGAGTCCGCCGATCGGCTATTCGCGCGACGTGTTTACGACCGGGTTCGGACTTTCCGGCCTCGTCGATGGTTTGGCTGGCCTGGCCATCGGCATCGCCGTGGTGGCATTGGCGAAGATTGCTCGCCGAAGATTCATGGCTGACGCGCCGCGGTACACCGCAACCGGACATGTGATCGTACTGGCCGGTGCGTTTCTCGGGTGGCAGGCAGTCGTCAGTCTCGTGTTGCTGTGCCTGCCGCTGCTGACTGCGACGGAGCTGGTTCGATCAGATCGTCTGTCGCGACAGATGCTGCCGCTGCTGTTTGTTGTCACCGCGGCGTTCCTCGTGAGCTGGCGGTGGCTTGATGCTTCGCAATGGCTGACCGGGCGAGCACCCCGGTCGCCGGCGGCGTCACAGACTTTTGTCAGCACTGAGGTGACTTTCAGAGTGACGAATTCCCGCCGCGCATGAAAAAAGGCCGATCGGATTCGCGGGAACCCGATGGCCTTTTTCATTCGCCGAGGCGTCCGAGTCTCTCAGGCTCGGAGCCCCCCATGGGAGCGTGATTCGTTTCTCAGGCGAATCAGCAAGTCTCTCTCTTTCAGGGCTGTCGCAGTTCGACAGCAGGGCTGCTTTCTCAAGGCAGCCACAGGCTCGGGATCTCACTCCGAGCCGGTCTCTCTCTCGACTCCAACAATCAGCAATGTCGATGCCAATCGTGGAAGAAATTCCTACAGTTGCCTGTTCTGTCAGCGAATCGTCCGCAAATTCCCGGAAAAAAGCTGTGAATCGTGCTCGCGGAACGGGCTCCGTCCTTCCAGCTTCATCACTGAGACGTGCTCGCACGCTGAGTTTTTTTGCAATTCCTACAACGTCAGATGGCTGAAATTGTTACAAATTCCAGTCCGCTTTCCGTCCGCCACCGCATCCGAACGCCATCACCGAGACGAACGTCATGGCCTTTGACTTCGAGAGAATAAGAAGCATCCTCGCCTGTCCAAAATGCCGCAGCGATCTGGTTTTCGAGGACAGTGCTCTCGTCTGCACAAATCCTTCGGAACGGCTGAAATACCCGATCCTGAATGACATTCCGCGGCTGCTGGCGGATGAAGCCGAAGAACTGTCCGCCGTCGACTGGTCCGCCGTGATGCGGCGACACAACCGAAGCACCGATACGGGTGAACTTCTGCAGGAGTCCTGACGATGCGATATGTTCTTCCGCTGATCCTGATCGTCGGACCGCTGTCACCATGTCGGACTTGCGGTGACGAACAACAGCCGCGGGAATCGTCCGACCGCTACACATGGCAGGCCGACCACGACCCGAACGGCATCGGGAAGTTCTACATGGGCCGCGAGATTGCTCACGTGATGGGCTTCGCCGGAGCGACCTGGCTGGAACGCGATACGCGCGAAGAAGAAGAGCGCCTGACTCTGCTGGTGAAGTCACTGAAACTTCAGCCGGAAGACGTCGTCGCTGACATCGGTGCGGGAAGCGGAGTCATCAGTATGTTGATGGCCGAACAGATCCTGCCTCACGGCTACGTCATCGCCGTCGATGTTCAGGACGAAATGCTGTTGCGCCTGCAGGAACGGACGGCCGAAAAAGGTCTGCACAACGTGATCCCGATCAAAGGGTCACAGCAGTCGTCGTCACTGGCTCCGCAGTCTGTCGACGTCGCATTGATGGTCGACGTCTACCACGAGTTCGAGTTTCCCTACGAAATGATGCTGGATCTCACAAAGTCGCTGAAGCCGGGCGGGCGAGCAGTGCTGGTGGAATACCGCATGGAAGACCCGACCGTGCCCATCAAGCTCGTCCACAAAATGTCGCAGGCTCAGGTGAGAAAAGAACTGGAACAGCCGGAGTTCGGCCTGAAGTGGACCGAAACCATCGACGTCCTTCCCCGGCAACACATTCTGGTGTTCACGAAGCAGCCGTAGCCAACCGGTACGGATCGCGAACAACGGGAGTCTTGAGTCCGCGCGCAACTGCAAATTGCTCATGCGTTGATCGACCAGTCACGGCTCTGTTCTCGGCGGATGCCAGCCAGCGGCCACCCAATGCCGTCGGACAGTGACCGCGATCAGGTTATTGAGCCGCAAGGCGACGACGGTGCCGCGACCGACACGTGTCTTTCCCAGGATCAGAGTTCCGTCCGATGTCCATGTGAAGTGGTCTGACCAGATTTGTCGCCGAGGATCAAAGATCTGCACCGATTCGCCCGTCGCGGGATCCACAGTCTCCGTTTGATCACTCTTGAAGTTATTGCACATGCGGCAGGCGAGCCAAAGGTTCTCTTTGGCGTCAGTGCCGCCGCGAGACGTTGGGATCAAATGCTCAATCTCTAAGGTGCCAAGGACCAGCTCTTGTGGGCTCAGGCAATAACCGCACCGATCCGCCGCCTCGGTGCGTACCTGGAGGCGGACATCGTCCGGGATCGCCATGCTACGAATCCAGTGGTGGCCGAAGACCGCGTCGAACTGCTTCGTGCAGACCTTCCGATTTTCTTAGTATCGCATCTTCGTAAGCATGCATTCGTTCGCGGAGTTCATCCCGCTCCGCGCTGGAAAGCACACCGTTTCGCTGCACTTGCAACAACTGACTCAGCCGTGAGTCGTCCCGGGTCGGCATTTGCAGGTCAGCAGCGGCCAGTGTTTCGTCGTCCGTCCAGTTGCCGGGATCGCAATCGCCTGCGAGCGGACGCAGCGATCCGTCAATGACTTCCGTCAGGATCTCTGACACTGGCTTCCGAGTTCGGCGCGCCCATGCTTCGGCTCGCTGGTAGATCTGTTCAGAAAGTGTCAGGGTCACTTCGGTGCTCATGACAAGTCATTCACCTCTCAGAGACGTGCCTGTTCCGCCAGCACATTCTACTCGAACCTGTTCGAGCCGGTACGCGAATTCGGGAATTTGCCGGTCGAAAACCAGTTGGCCAGTCCAACAAGATCGGGAGTTGATGGCCCACGCCGACGGTTCCTACTCCGTCAGCGTTCCTTTTGACGACGGCACTCCCGGCTGACGCGGGTCGATTGTGATGGCCTGCCGCAACGCTCGGGCAGTGGCTTTGAACGTGCCTTCCGAAATGTGGTGGCTGTTCGTGCCGTGGTGCAGCAGCAGGTGCAGATTCATCATCACGTTCGAAGCGACGGCGTTCCAGAATTCCTGCACGAGTTCCGTATCGAACTCACCGATCTTTTCCGTCGGAAATTCCACCCGATAGACAAACGCAAAGCGGCCGCTGAGATCCAGCGCTGACGTTACCAGAGTCTCTTCCATCGGCAGAGTCATGCTGCCGTAGCGAGTGATACCGCGCTTGTCGCCGATGGCTTCCCGGATCGCTCGCCCCAGACAAATGCCGACATCTTCCACCGTGTGGTGATGATCGACGTTCAGGTCTCCCGTGGCCTGAACCTTCAGATCGAACAGGCCGTGCCGGGCGAACAGCGTCAGCATGTGATCGAAGAAACCGACGCCGGTGCTGATCTCGCTCTCGCCGCTGCCGTCGAGATCGATGGAAAGACGGATCTGTGTTTCAGCCGTGTTGCGGGTGATTTCGGCAGTGCGTGGCATGTGATGTGGAGCTTTCTGCTACCGAATCCAGCCGCCGCCGAGCACTCGGTCGCCCGAATAAAACACGGCGGCCTGACCGGGAGCGACGCCGAGAATCGGTTCGTCCGTTTCAATTTCCGCGAGATCATCAGCTCGCAGCCGAACGGTACAGGGTTCCGACTTTGCCTGGTAGCGAACTTTCACGTCGCAGCGAAACTCGTCGGACTCAACATCCGCCAGCCAGTTCAAACCGTCAACTTCGATCGAAGCGGACGCCAGTTCCTCCCGCTGACCAAGCACCACTTGTCGCGTTTCGGCGTCGACACGCAAAACGAAACGAGGTTCGCCGAACGCGATGCCCAGTCCCTTGCGCTGACCAACGGTAAACTTTTCATAGCCGTCGTGCTGCCCGAGCACGTTGCCGGAGCTGTCGACGAAGTTTCCGGCCGTACCTTCGTGGCCGCGGTACTGTTTCAGAAACCCGGCGTAGTCATTGTTCGGCACGAAGCAGATTTCGTAGCTATCCTTCTTCTGAGCAACTCTCAGCCCGGCGTCTTCCGCAAACTCGCGGATAGCGGGTTTCTGAAATTCACCGATCGGCAGCAGGATTTTCTGCAGCAGATCGCGGTCAATTCCGAACAGCACGTACGACTGATCCTTGTTCGAATCGACTCCGCAATGCAGGCTGTAAACGCCCGTCGCATCATCCTGCAGAATGCGAGCGTAGTGGCCGGTGGCGATATGGTTAGCTCCGACCTGTTGAGCAAAATGCCACAACTTGCCGAACTTCAGCCAGTTGTTGCACTGCACGCACGGATTGGGAGTTCGCCCGGCAAGGTACTCATCGGCGAAGTAATCCTTGATGCGGCGGAAGGAGTCCTGGAAGTTCAGTGAATGAAACGGGATGCCCAGCTCGTCGGCGACTCGACGAGCATCCGCGGCATCTTCCGCGCTGCAGCAGCCCTGCCGGTGAGCGGGAGCGTCGGCAATCGGCAGCAGCCCGCCGCCCGACACGGCGCAGGCCGCCTTTTCGGTTTCTCCCGACCGCATGAACAGCCCGATCACTTCGTACCCCTGCCGGTGCAACAGAACCGCCGCCGCGGAACTGTCAACTCCACCACTCATTGCCAGGACAACTCGACGCGACATGACGTTTCCGTCTCGAAAGATTCGCAAGGACTGTGAGACAGGGAACATTTTGAGTCCACCCTCTCAAAGTCAAGGCCCGGCCGCGGAATTAACCACATGCACCCGGCGCATCGACTCCGCCAACACCGCCACGCTGCTGCGGGAATGGACCTGCACGGGCGAATCGATTGTCACTCGAACCTGTACATGGATTTTCACCTCCGGCGAAAAGTCCAAAGTCCGAGGATGATTCAGTGGACGAGGCGGTGGGCGAAACCACCGAAAACGCGACCGCTGGCAATGGCACAATGTTCGCTATGACCGCGCCCACGATGACTCCCGGCGACAACACAACTCCGACGCCGCCGGAGGAACCGACTCACGATGGCCCCGTCAATCCGCTGGATATCGGCTTCGGCATCGTGATCGAAGACTACGGCAACGCGACTTCGAGCATCAGCTACTCCAAACGCGAACACTCGGTGTCGACGAATCCCGAGTATCCGGGCTATAGCACCTACGAAGTGGGTTTGGGCAGCGGCGGATCGGGCACGCTGGAGTCAGATTTTCAATTCGTTACCGATGACAACGGACTGCCGGCGGTCGAATTCGACATCAAGATGAACACCAGCGGAGGTACCTCGTACGGCAGCAAGGCGTTCACGTCGACGAAATACATTCATCCCGGATCGCGACTGCAGAAGACGGATACGATCGGCTATGGCAGCACGTTCGCCGCGGAATCCGACTTTACGATCACTGTCGGCCTGTTCTCGGACGTAGAGGTCGAGGGGACCCACGAAATTACAAGCAATTCCCAGGAATTCAACGGGACTCGCCTGGACTACCTTGAACGCATGCTGAACGACGACGGCGAGTATTACCTGATTGTCTTTCGATCCGTCGACGAAGTCACTCTGGTAAAGGAACTGGCAGGCAATCTGGTCGACGGATTCGAATACTACGAATACACGATCGAGAACCACTACCAGTTTGCCACGACGATCGGTGAGCCGCCAACACCGGAAAAAACACGAGAGCAGCGTATCGCCTTCGCACTCGATGCGGTGCAACTTGGCCTGGACGTTGCCGGTATGGTGCCGGTTATCGGTGAAGCGGCTGATCTGATCAATGTCGCCATTCACGCAGCGCGCGGCAACACCGGCGAAGCGATGATTTCAATGGCCGCGATGATTCCGTTCATCGGCGGCGCGGCAACCGCTGGAAAACTTGCGAACAAGGCCGGCCGGGCCATGGGCAAACACGTCGACAAGGTCGATGACATCGGCGGAGCCGTCAGCACCGTCGTGAAGAAGTGCGATGGCGCAAACTGCTTCATCGCGGGCACCCAGGTTGTCGTGGGAATCACGGGGACCACATCTCCAACGCCGATCGTGGACCTTGCCAGGACTGAGCAGGGAACTCTGCTGCCGCCGCAGAATCTGCCGGCGATTGTCCCGACTGAAGATCTCGATGCCTACTACGCCGCCGGTGCCCTCGCCATGGCCGCCGCCCTGTCGTACCGTCGCAAACCGTCACGCCTCCGTCGCTGGGCTCCCGCATAGACATCACCGGCCCGCGGCTGCCCTGTCGCCCATTTTTTTCCACAGCAAATTGAATTCATTCCGTCCACACAGAAAGATAAACCATCATGACTCGTCCCATATCCCACGAACCTCTGCCCCCCATCCGCCGTCTGGCCATCACCGCCTGCCTCCTCACCGGGTGCGTGTTCACCCTGCGAGCCCTCACGCCGGATGTCATCGCGACACCGGCCGTGAGTGCCGCAATCTTCCCGCAGGACGGCCTTCTCAGGCCGTCAATCCGCGAGTTGTCTCAACGGGACGGCGATTTGGAAAGCCATCCTGCAGAAACATGGCGGCCCAACCGCAGTTGTCACGAAGAACATCGAAGACATCCAGCCCGGTCAGCGAGTTGTCGGACGCAATCCGCTGCGGGAACAAACTCAGGCGGCGGCTGAGATCAACCCGCAGACGTCGCGAGCCGTTCGGCTGAGCATGACTCAGCACGGTGTTCACTACGACCTTACGCTTCTGAGACCGCTGGCATGGCTTGAGGCCACCGGGCTCAGGTCGGATGTTCCATTCACATGGAACTGCACGAAATGGAACTGGATGGTCCCGCCATGGTCGTGGCCATTGATCCATGTCCGGAAATCGAAGCGGACGACGGCACATGGGCGGAACATCGTCACCGGCACGATGAAACATCCGGCCGCCAACATCCTGGACATCTCCATCACCGGCCTGGAAGAACCGCTCGGCGTCATCGACACGCATCCCTTCTGAGCGAAACTCGGCAGGATTCGTTGTCGCCAGTCAGCTTCAGATCGGAGAACATCTCCGCTCGCAAACCGGCCAAGTCGCAAAAGTCACCCGCATCACCCCACACCGTGGTCCGCCAGAAACGGTCTTCAACATCGAAGTCGATGGGGAAATGTGTACGCAGTGAGTCTCAACGCACTGCTCGTACATAATGAAGGTGCGTTCCAACAATTCCCGCCTACGTTGATGGTACGACCATTGCTCCAATTCAGGACAGATAACAACAACGACTGAAGGCATCTGGAGTCAGATCGGGAACATGTTGGCAGAAAAACAGTCTCGCCACGTTGGAACGATTTCACGCAACCGTGAAGATGCGGAAGCACTAGCACGACAAATTGCTGCTGAAAACGGCATTTTGAATCCAACTCTTCGCCTCGATAGCTCTGATGCTCGCGGCTTTGGCCTCACTTTCACATCGAGGACATGCCGATGAATCTCCATTTTTGGTGGCCGAAATGAACCTCATCGTTTCGCCTCACGGATCAAAGCAGGCGGCCGTATTATTGGCAGCACGGGGACATCGCAGGTAGTGTCTACGAAAGACTGATGGGCGCAAGCCTCGATGGCGGCGTCATGTTCGTTGTCCGACCTCAAACGATTTCCGCCTTGGTAGCTGAGATTATTCAATGCCGTCAGGGCAACGTAGAAAGGCAGCTGACAAACCGTTGGCCTGGTACCGTTACGTCGATTCCTTGTGCCGTTTACGCTGTACCCGGGGGCTCTCACCGACTCAATCGAACATTCCAAATTCCTTGCTCGGGTGGAGAGCCCCCTAGGTTTCCGGAGGATCTTGCCATTTACAATTCATCCGGACAACTCTGGTTCTTCTCTACGACACATGAATCGAACTGGTTCGCCGCTCCCGAGTTTAGCCCGCCACACTTTCGTGAATCACTCGTGGAACTGGTTCGCGACCGTCCGATACTGGGTGTGACTTGGAAGAATGAAGAGGCCGGGCCATCCGGGCCATCAATCGCGGGTGGCCCAGCCGGTCGGCTGGGTGCCGAAGGCAGGGGATGAGTCACCATCAGCCATCAGCTCGCGTGTGCGCTCTCATGATGAGATTGAACGCACACGAACAGGCATCCTGTCGCGCGCGACCCAACCGAACAAGTCGGTCGGGCCACCCAGCAGTCCGTCACACGACTCGCCTCGCAGATCGTGGACCTGACGGAGGCTCCCTGGTAACTTCCGCAACCGTCGCGTTCCGGCGTCTGCACAACTCGGTGAGCACGTCCGCGCAGACCGTTGTCAGAGCACTGCGCGGTCTGGCCCTCTCCAGAGCACGAACGCTGGGTCTGCCCTCTCCCGGGCATCAGCTTCCACGCTCCCGGCCGAAGGCCCGACTCATCGTCACCTTTTAAGGACGGCTTCGCCAGCAAAGATTGGCGTCGGTGGGTCGAGGGACGCCGGCAATCCGCATCAGCCGCAATTTGCTGATGTGCAAAGACTGAGCCCTCCCGGCCGAAGGCCAACGGGGAGGGGTCGAACGAGCGAAGCTAGTTCAGGGGAGGGGACGTGCGCGCGCAGACCGCGCTGCGTTGTCGGAACGCCGAACGCGCGGTCTGCCCTCTCCCGGGCATCGCTCCGCTCGCCCGACCTTCTCCCGGACGGCTTCGCCTAGGAGAGGTGGGTCGAGGGACGCCGGCAATCCGCGCTGCTGATGTAAGCACCCCTCCCGGCCGAAGGCCATCGGGGAGGGGTCGAACTTCAGGCGTCGTACACCGTGGGCAGAAGTGTCACCAGGACATAGGCAACCGGAAAGACGGTCAGGCACTGCCGTAGCGGCGACTGGTGCGTCGGATCGTTTGCTGTTGCGTCGCAGGACGCGAATCACGCCTCAAGCGACCGCAGCACGGTATCGCACTTTCGGCACTCCGCGCGGTGAGCGTCGATCTGGCGGGTGAGTACAGACTCAGTGACGCCGCGAACGTAGTCTGCGGCGTGTGAGTGGACGAGGTCGCAGGTGATTCCGCCCGGAGGTCCATCGGAGCTTCTGAACGCCAGAGCGCCGAGTCCTGCGCCGCCAAGCATGACAGCCGTCAGTGCTGCCCGGCGAGTCATCGTGCGTCGGCGTTCCGCGGTGTCGAGTGATTTTTTCAACTGCTGCATCGTACCTTCGGGGCAGGCGGACCAGCGTTCGTCATTTGTCATCAGAGCACCTCGAATCACCGGGCGACTTTGTGGCGGGAGGAATGGCAGGGGGAACGAACATCCGGTTGGGCAGGGAACGATAGCGGCAGGCGGACGCAATCTCTGTAAGCCGTCTCACACCAAGCCGGCGCTTCCGCTGATTTACACCGTGTCGCGTTCCATTCGCTGCGAAGCCACTTCTCATGATCAGGCGAGGCATGGGAACGCACTGCCATCCGGTCGCGGCTCAGTCCAGCCCCATTCCGCTCAGGCTGGAATTCTGGAGTTTCGCTTTCTTCGCTGCGTCCTTCAGTTTCGACACGACGAAGAACTTGTGGTTCGCAACGGCCTGTTCGGTCGTGTTCAGTCGTCTGGCGACATCTTTGTTGGCCCAGCCGAGGACGAAGATCAGTTCGACAACCTGCAGGCGTTCCCAGGCTCCGTCCTGTTTGAAGCTGCGGATCAGATCTCTCAGGCATTCGGCGACGACAGCCGATTCGGCGTGAGACTTCTCCGAACTGCGCATCAGGCTGGAGGCTGCTCGCGCGTGGCCGGTGGGTTCGCGTGTCGGGCCGTCTTCGGTTCGGGACGACATCAGCGGCACTGTGGGCCGGCGGCCGGAGCGTCGCATTGAATCGATCAGTTTGTGGGCGGCGATCGAAAAGAGCCACGATTCCAGCGGCGTGTTTTCGTCGTAGTTCGGCAGCGCCTTCAGAAAACCGAGAAATGTTTCCTGAACGATGTCCTCGGCGGACGACGTGTCGCTCAGGCGGCTGCGAGCGAACGCCAGCAGGCGGCCTTCATACCGATCGATACATTCCTGCCATGCATCCGCTTCGCCCTGGCGAATTCTGTATACAAGTTGCTTGTCTTCTTCGCTGGCGGGCATGAGATTCCGTTTCGCGGTGGTGGTTGACAGGGGACGTGTGGCAGACGTGCTGCCGTCGGAAGGCGACAACCTGAGTGTCCTGGTGATCGTCCTGAGTCCCCAAAAGCCTGTCAACGTCGAATCTCCGGCGGCGGATCTTTGGAATTATTGAAAACCAGCCCTATCGCGAAAGCCGCGGAGAATTCACCCGGGAAGGAAGACTGTTGAACGTTTTGGGACTCGACATCGGCG
Source organism: Planctomycetaceae bacterium (assembly GCA_041398785.1). Lineage (NCBI taxonomy): Bacteria > Pseudomonadati > Planctomycetota > Planctomycetia > Planctomycetales > Planctomycetaceae > Planctomycetaceae bacterium. The sequence goes on from JAWKUA010000008.1 coordinate 273,773, forward strand.
GAGCGAACGTCAAGGCGGCGACGGCAGATGGTGACACGCTGACGCTGCCTTTCGCCGTGTGGAAGAAATCGCAGTTGCTTACGGAAACGCTGCGAAACATGGTCGCGCGGCAACTGCAGGTCTCGCCCCACCTGGTGGCGATGACAATGACTGCGGAACTTGCCGACTGCTTTCTCACGAAGGCGGAAGGCGTCAGTTTCGTCATCCGTGCGGTGGAACGGGCGTTCGACGGCGTGCCACTTCGAATCTGGCTGACATCCGGCGAATTCGCGGAGCCTGCCGACGCCTGCGAGCTGCCGACGCTGGTGGCCGCGGCGAACTGGCACGCTCTGGCCACGTGGGCCGCTCGAGCTGTCCCGCGCGGGCCGGCGCTGTTGATCGACGTCGGTTCGACGACCGCCGATATCATCCCGCTGCTGGACGGCCAGCCGATTCCCTATGGGCTGAATGACGTCGACCGGCTGCTTTCCGGCGAGCTGGTGTATACCGGAGTCCGCCGCACTCCCTGCATGGCCGTCGCCGCGGTCGTTCCGCTGCGCGATCAGGAATGTCCGCTGGCTGCCGAGCTGTTCGCGACCATGGCGGATGTGCATGTCATCAACGGGCGGATTCGCGAGGATTCCGATGACTGCGACACCGCCGACGGTCGTCCTCTGGTTCGCGAGTTCGCACTGAACCGGCTGGCTCACATGGTGTGTTGCGACCGCACGGAAATCGAAGATTCAGAACTTGCCGCGATCGCGCAGTTTCTGGCCGAACGCCAGGTTCTGCAGGTGCGACATGCCGTCGAACGCGTGCTTCGTCGATTTCCGCAACCGCGCGGCCACGGCGATCGCGTGAACGTATTGCTGTGCGGAAGCGGAGCGTTTCTGGCCGAGGCTGCCACTGCCGCCTTCCCTCCGGAGACATTCCACGAGCCGCTGATTCTGGCGGACATGTTCCACAAATGCGTGTCGTCCGCCGCCTGTGCGTTCGCGGTCGCCCGGCTGGCGAATGACCGATGCGGCGACGATTTGCTTCAGACAACCAGCCTGCCCGTGCCGCGCTGACCTGCTGGTTGTGACGGGTGGCGGCTTTCCGTACGATCCCGCCCCTCGCCGGCGGAGTCCAGCCGTTCGACGCATTGACGTGCCCCGTTTTTCTTCCAGCTATGTCCGACTTGGATTCTGACCTCTCGCCAGCCGCTGCCGGCGGCATTGTGACGGTTGGCAATTTCGACGGTGTTCATCGAGGACACCAGCGCATGCTGCAGACGCTGCGCGACGTGGCGGCGGCCCGTGCTTCGCACTCCGTGGTTGTCACCTTTCATCCGCACCCGATCACGGTGCTGCGGCCCGCAGCCGTGCTGCATCGGCTGACAACGCCGGAGCGTCGAACGGACCTGCTGCGCCGATACGGCGCGGATCATGTCGTCGTGCTGCCGGTGACGATGGAGTTGCTGCAACGGGAACCGGAAGACTTCCTTCAGTCGGTGCTGATCGATCAGCTTCACGCCAGCGGCATTGTTGAAGGCCCGAATTTTCATTTCGGAAGAAATCGATCCGGCGACGTGCGGCTGCTGCGGAAGTTCTGTGAACAGCGCGGCATGGCATTTCAGGTCATCGACTCGGTCAATGATTCGGAAGAGATGATCTCGTCCAGTCGGATTCGGGATCTGCTGATCGCCGGTCGCGTCGCCGAAGCCGTTCGTCTGCTGGGCCACCCGCATCAACTGCGTGGACGGGTTTCACGCGGAGCCGGCCGTGGCCGCGGTCTGGGATTTCCCACGGCGAATCTCGTCGACACCGAAGTGTTGCTGCCGGCTCACGGAGTCTATGCCGCGGCATGTCGCGTTGACGGCGTCAGCTATCCGGCCGCTGTCAACATCGGCCCGAACCCGACGTTTGAAGACTCCGCCGTCAAAGTGGAATGTCACATCGATGGGCTGACGCAGGATCTGTACGACCGGACTCTGACGGTTGATCTGCTGACCGAAATCCGCGCGCTGAACACATTTGCCACCGCCGAAGAACTGACACATCAAATCCGTCGCGATGTGGATGCCTGCCGCCGTATCTTCCGGGATGCGGATCGGTTGAGTTCGTCTGAGCACTGAGGCTGCCGATTCCCGCGTTGCAGATCCACTTGCAGAATGGCATGCGGATGCGGTCGGACGAGCGCAGCAAGTTCGGGGGAGGGAGCGTCCGCGCAGGTCGCGCCGCGTTGCCGGTCGGCGGAGGCGCGCTCGGCCCTCACGCGAGCATCGCTCCGCTCGCCCGACCTCTCCCGGACGGCTTCGCCTGGGAGAGGTGGAAAATCCGACCGGACGCTGCGCCGGTAGAGGTGGGGCGACGGTTGTAGGCGCGCACATGACAATCGGGTTGTTTACGCCAGGCCCACTCTGCGTCGCCAGAACCATTCCGTCGTCAGCAGTCCGAGCAGCACAAGCAGCAGCCACCACTGGCTCCATAACGGCTGCCGGCGAACTTCCGGCGGGCCAATGGCAACCGGCAGTTCGCCGATCAGGTCGGCCAGAGACTGCGGTCCTGCCAGCACACGACCTCCCGACGCGCGGGCGACGTCTTCCAGCAGTTCAAAGTCAGGAAACGGATTCTGTTGTTCGAACGGATCGTGAAGGATCTGCACGTCCATCGAAGTGCTGTCGACCTGGGTGTAATCTTCATACGCGGTCAGTTCAAATCGCAGTGCCTGGCTGGATGAACCGGATTCCACAGCGTCGGCGATATCCAGTTCAATGGCGAATCCGCCGGCATCAGTGTCGCCCGAACGTTTGGGCAGATCGAATTCTTCACCCCAGGCGACAAACGGTCCTTCTTCGCCGCTGGTGCGAGTCAGGCGGGCCGGCCAGCGAATGGGTGAATAGAACGAGTCGTCGTTGAGAAACTGCTGCGGTTCGACCATCGTCGCGACGCGATAATTCTGCGTCGGGTTGCTGTTTTCGTCGAACGTGACGGCGCGCAGCGTCAGTTTGTCGCCGGGTTTGTAGTATCGCTTGTCAGCCTGAACGACCAGACGACGGCGGCCGATGGACGAGTTTTCCGTCAGCCAGTAGACCGCGTTGCGCCAGAACCTGCCATAGTAGTCGCTGTCGGCAGTTCCCCAGTTGTTGATGAATTCGTTGGCCCACGGCGCCGTGATTGCCGCGGCGACCGCCATTGTTCGGCCGCTGCCGTACCGTCCGACTGCAATGACGGGAAGCGGTGCCGTTCGCACGCTGTCCATCAGGCGGGTTTCGGATGCGGACCGTCCGCTGAAGCCTGACAGCAGCGACGAAACAAACGATGTCTGCCGCGCTGTGATTGTGATGTCGCTGGTTGAAGCCAGTTGCGTGGCGATGTTGGGCTTCAGTTCCAGCCCGGACTGAATTCCCGTGAACGAAGGGAACGCGGCCAGAGCATTTCGGCGCTGCTGTTCGTCTTCCAGGATTCGCCAGATCGGATGCCGTGTCTCGTCGGCAGAGACACGGACGGACGCGTTGGCATTCCACGCATTGTCTCCCGCAATCATCCTGACCGGTAGTGCGTCGGCGAGCTTCGTGTCGGCCCATCCTCCCGAAGCAAAGCTGTATTCACCGCCCGTCATGCACAGACCGCCGCCGCGTTCGCTGACCCAGTGTTCGACCCAGCCGATCTGTTCGTCGGTGACCGCGTCGCGTGAAACGTCGCTGAAGATGATGGCGTCGAACGCGGACAGTTCCGCCAGTGTCACCGGAAATCCGCGGCTGGCGCTCTGGCTGGATTCCACCACTCGGACGGCGTTACCGCCAGGGGCAGAGATGACAACGCATTCAATATCGGGATCCTTCGTCAATGCCTCCTTCAGATCCGAATAGGGACCACGTGCCGAGTACTGATTGCCCCGGCGAACCTGCTGAACGGGCTGCCGGCTGCCTTCCAGATACAGCACGCGAATCTTCGTACGGTCGACATCAATCGTCGTCAGAAATTCGTTGTTGTTGGTCGCCAGTTCGCCGGCTCTCGGTGCGACTGAGATCTTCAGTTCGCGAGTTCCCAGTTCCGATCGAAATGTCAGCGAAACCGGCTGAAAACCACTGCGAAGTGAGACGGGGGCCGAGTTGAGTACGCGTTCCGTTCCGTCCGGATCGACGGCCAGCAGCCGGACTTCCGTCGTGACTCCGTCGTAACCGTAACTTCGCACAAACGCCTGCACATCGACGTCCGAATACTTGCGAACGCGCCGCGGCGCGACCACGCCGGCAATGGCGATGTCACCGTCTCCCGACATATTGCCAACGGGAGCGACATGGATCGGCACGTTCAGTCCGGCGAATGACTTCGCCAGTTCCCGAACGGCATCCGGATCGCGCACTTGACCGTCGGAATACACGACCAGTCCGGCCGGGGGCCTGCGTCCGAATCGGCTGGAAACCTGACGCAGCGCCTCCAGCAGTCGCGAATCGGAATCGACCGGTTCAACTTTGGGAAGGTTCTCCGGCCGCGGAGGATCCGCTTTCGCGACATCCGTACCTTTCTGTTGCCGACGGGAGTCTTCCGCGCCGACATGTTCCAGCCCGACCTGCTGTGCCGAATCGATCGCCGACAGCCGTTGCCCAAACCGGAATAGACTGACCGCCGCGCCGCTGACGCCCGCGGTCTGCCGGTCCGCGTCGCGCATCATCCGCAGAGCATCGCTCCAGCGACTGGACTCACCACCCATCTGCATGCTGGCCGAAGCGTCAACCAAATAGAACAACTCCGGCCGTTCGACTGTTCCCGGTGTTTCCGTGACGGACACCGGGTTCCACAACAACATCAGCAGCACGCCGATTACGGCCGTTCGCAGACCAAGCAAGACTCGTCGACGGGAAATCGAAGCGGGCGGTCCCGCCAGAGTACGAATCAACGCATACGCCAGGACGCAGACCGCAAGCATCAGCCCGGCGGTCGGCAGCGAGATCGGCGGCAGGAATTCGATGGAAGCCAAGGGACAAACCTTCATCCGCAGCGAGTCGGTCCTCGCTTCAACAACTTTATTTTCTCCGGGTCTGCCCCGGTGGAACTACGATCGGTCGGCGAATCGGGTTGCTCGGGCCTTCTGCTGCAGCGCCGTCAGCGGAGTATTGACGGATTGCACGGTTCCTGTCATTGGGTGCGATTCGGGAGGGCGAGGCTCCCGCCGAGCCGCGTGTGCCACAGGACATCCATTGCGGCAGCGGCTCGGCGGGAGCCTCGCCCTCCCGAACCGTCGATCGCACATTCTCACTCATCAAATGACGCCAGCCTTCCGGGCCTGAAACGCTATTGAACAAAATCTTCTGCTTTGCGAGTGAACTCTGGAGATTGCCATCGGAGCCCGTGCGCTCCGTCGACCTGAATGAACCGCGCTATTCGCCGCCTGCTGACAGCACCTGGTAGTACCGTTCCACCAGCCGTTCATATTCCGGTGGCGTCGATTCGTCGCCGTCAGACAGCAGGTCGCCGAGTACCAGTTCCTGAATTCCGGCCTGCAGGTCTTTCACGACGTCCGTTGTCGTTGTCACGTAGTTCGACGGAGGCCTGAAGGTACCCCCGTCACCGATAGCCCAATTGGCCTGTATTGTGTTTTCGTTCAGCCCCCAGCCTCCGACGCGAAGGACATCTTCGAGTTCGTCCGCTGCGGGGCCTCCGAAGCCGCTTCTTTCCAGATCGTCCAGCAGTTCCCGCGCATCGCGGTGCCAGCCGGCAATGTCGGACGTGGTGTTCAGTTCGTTAAGTTTCCGCAGCAGGCCCGCTGCCCTTCGTTCGGCCTGCATCAGCCGCTCAATCCGGGGAGACACGATCAGACGATGAAGTTGTCCCAGTTGCTGTGATGTCAGTTCCAGCCGCTCCGACAGGTCGTCGATCTTGACCTGAATTTCCGCCCGTGAGTCGGTCGCCAATGTTTCCGGCAAATTCTGAACGTCTCGAATCAGGTCATCCGTCTTCAGTTCGTCCATCAGGCGTCCAACACCTGCCGCCGCATCCTGATCCTGAGCGCGGTCTGCCGATGCGATGGCGTTCAGCAGATCCTGCAGCGTCAGGGCCGATTGGGCGAGCCGTTCGGCCTGGCCTTCCAGTGCCTCGCGACCTTCCTGCTCGTCAGAATCGTCCGATTGTTTGCCGCTGTCGGAGGCCTGTCCCGCGGCCTGAGTCGACTGCCGCGCGGTGGTCGGCGGACTTCCCATGCCGCCGTTGCCGAACTGATTCTGAATCTGTCTGTTCAACTGCTGCTGTTGCTGTGCGAGTCGACTGGCGATGTCTCGCGCGCGGGCGATCCGTTCGGCGATTTCGTCGGCCAGAAGTGAGGCGACGTGTTCCGCCAGTTCGCCGAATTGTGCCTCCGCCTGTTCCGCCAGCGTGGCTGCCGCGTCGGTATCACCGCGAGACAATGCGCCGGCGGCTTCCTCCGCGGTTTCCGCCGCAGCCGTCATTCGGTCACGGGCCAGATCGGTCAACTGATCCAGAGTCTGCATCTTCGCTTCGATGTCACGTGCTTCGAGTGCAATATCGTGCTGCCGTTCTTCCGCCTGCTGACGACGTTCCGCCGGAGACTCCTCCTCCGCGCGGGATCCCTCATTGGTCGCGTCACCGTCCGCCTCACCGAACGTGCCGGGCTGGTCCGGGTCAGTCTTTTCCGGCGTTGCTTCGGTCGCTGCGGCTTCATCCGATGTTGCAGCCGGAGAATCTTGTTCAACGGCGCCGTCGTCGGCGTCCGTCGGATTACCGCCGGCCTGCGCCGCCGCGCCGCGCGGACCTTTTGATGAACCGTTCGCTCCAAGAAGAGACACCACTCGCTGTTCGCCTGACTGCAGTTGCTTCAGCCGCCGGACGAGTTCGGCGAGTTCTTCTTCGTCCGATTTCGGCCGGCGAAGTTTCTGAGTCTGCTGCCGACTGAACGCCTGCAGCGCCGCTCTGGCCGCGCGGGGATTCTTCAGCAGGAGCAGCCGCAGCGTCTCACGTCCTTCCACCAGCAGCCGAACCGCGTCCTTCTCCTGAATCACCGCGTTATCGAATTCGGCGACGGAAAGCGAATCGATCGCGGTCAGCATCACGCTCTGCGCTTCGAACAGCAGTTCTTCGCCGCCGATGTTGCGCGACACCAGAAAGTCGGCCAGCCGCACGGTTCCGTCGGCGATGATCTGTTGTTCCTCGACAAGCCGATCAATTGTGGACGTATCGGGTACGGCGTCATCACCGGCAACGCGGATCGTGCGATTCAGCAGGACTCGCTGCCGGCCGATCAGTTCGTCCAGAAACATGACCCGCTCATCGTTCGGCCCGCCGGCGGGCATGTCATCCGGATCAATCACCTGGTACTGCCGTCGGAACGGCCGGATGTCGATGAACCGCAGGTCCGTTTCCGTGCGCTGCGAATTGCCGGGCCGGTTATCGGCGGCAAAAGCGTAGTAAGTGACGCTGTCGCGCTGAGTCAGTTCGAAGAATTCCAGCGGCAGCACTCGTTCCAGCACCGCCTTTGTCTGCGGTGAAATTCCCGGACTATCGTGATCCGCGGACTCCGCCGATTTCAGCTCCGAAAGCGCTGCCGCAAAGTCTTCATAGGCCAGGCGATGTTCCTGCTCGTTGTTGATTTCGAAGACGATTCCCGCGTTGCTGAGACCAAAGTCGTCCGTTGTTCGAATGCGCAGCAGGATTTCCGCCAGAGTGTGAACCTCCAGATCCGGGCTCGGTTCATCAAACCAGACTCGCGGAGCCTGATCGCGGCGAATTCGAATGCGGTGCCTGTTGTCGGGCAGTGTTGTGCCGTCCGCCGCTTCGGCGATGACGGAATATGTCACGCTGTCGTGCAGTGGCAGATCGCAGGTCAGAGTTGTTCCGTCGATCTGCAGCGGAATCTGAGTCGAAGTGTCATCGGCCTGGTCTCGACCAGTTGTCGTCAGGATCAGACTCGCGGCCCGGGGTTCTCGGTCCAGAACAATTTGGAGTCGACCGGCGGATCCTTCGATCGCCGAAATGTCGCCGCCTTCGACCGTCGACACCGGAAGTCCCGTGTAGGCCGGCGGCGTCAGTTCGGCCGCGATGCTCTCAATGCGAAGCGGAAACCGCACGTCGACGCGGAAAACGTCAGACGTAATCGAGCCCGCCGAGAATCGGTACTCGAAGGGTTGCCGAACATCATTCACGGTGACGGCATACGTGTCGTGGTTCTTCCGGGACTCCGTGATTTCTCCGGCAGCAAGGTTCTGAGTGACCCAACTGCTGTCGTCATCGTTCAGGATTCGTGACTGCAACAGAACCGATCGATCCGTTCTTCCATCGACCGCCACCTGCAGCGAAACCGCAAGTCCTTCGGCGACAGTCAGGCTGCCGGGTTCGACATTCAGCGTTGTGTAAGGCACGTCCGCAAGAAACGCTCGGCGCACGGCCGTCTGCCATTCCCAGTCGAGCAACGAACCGGTCAGCAGGCCACCCAGCAGAAAACACAGCCCTGCGATGGCGGCCGTCAGCGAGCCCGTTCTGACGATCGCGGGAAGGTCCAGCGGCAGCGTCTGACGGTCCGTCCGCTGCTGCAGCGCCGCGGCCAGCGAATTGGCAACTCCCTGAGATTCCACCTGCGATTCATCCATGCGGCCATACTGGATGGCGGTCCGGACGGACTGGCCAAGTTCCGGAAAGCTGCGTTCGATCTCCGCGGCCGTATTGGGAGCCGTCCAGGAAAACACGGAACCGAACAGGCTGCGGACCGTGTACAGACCTGCCAGAGCGCAGACCGTCGTCAGACCCAGCAGCCTTGCCGATGGCCCGGGCTCGAATAAATAGTCCGAAACAACCAGCGCCGTGAATCCCAGCAACCAGATCAGCGCGCCCAGACTGACGGACTTCAGCAACTGCACACGGCGCATTCGCGTCCACACATCATCGAACCGACGCAGAAAACGCGACTGAGTATTGGAAGCGCTCATGTTGAGATTTCCGTTCCGAAATGCACCGGATTGCCGAATTCAGGGGTCTGTCAGGTGTTGTTCAATGAATGCCAATGTGGGGCTCACCTCCGGGAGGGCGAGGCTCCCGCCGAGCCGCGTGTGCCAGCGGGCGCTCGATGCAGCAGCGGATCGGCAGGAGCCCCGCCCTCCCGGTTTTTCGCGTCTCCCAATGTCCATGTTTCCTGATTGCCGCGTCCTTGCGATCCATCAATCCGCGGATGAAAGAGGTCTAGACTGTCGTACGATTTGCCAACAACGTCTCCAGCAACAATACACAGACAAGAATCAGAATAACCCAGTGCCAGATTTCGCTCTGTCGCAGATCCGTGGTGGCGACGCCGGCGGCCGCGATTTCGACTTCGCCCGCGTCGCCTTCGTCATGAAACAGAGTCAGCTCGAACCGTTCCGCGAAGTCCTCAACGGTGGCACGTTCCGTTTCTGATTCGCGAGGACTGAAGTTGACGACCTGCCAGTGCCGCCCCGTGGGATACAAGCCCGGCGGCGCGTCATCCGGGATTTCGACGCCGCTGTCGATGGACGCTTCCCGCACCGGGCCGCCTTCCGCAAGACCTGTCACAGATCCCAGCATCTGGTGCACGAACGGCAGGTACAGGCGGCTGCGAGGCCAGTCGCCCCATTGCCGATCCGCCGCGGTGGCCAGCCACAGAACAGTGCCCTGCCCGAAGGATCGTTCGATCAATGCCGGCACGCTGCCTCGAAATGTCGCCAGCACGGAAGCATCGGACGCCGGTTTGATTCGTGTAATCCCGCGAAATGCCAGGCGGCGCAGATCGCCGTTCTGCGGGTCGTTGAATGGAGTGAAAATCGGGTGCTGTTCATTCCACTGATCGAATCGCCACGGCAGATCCGTCGAGACTTCGTTTCCCTGAATCTTCCCGATACCAAGTCCGGCGGACTGCAGTGCGTCGTATCCCGGAGCGGCCACGTTGTCTCCCGTGAACACCAGAAGGCCGCCGCCGGTATTCACAAATTCCGCCAGCTGCGCAGCGACGCTTTCGCTTACGGACGCGACATCCGTCAGCACGACGACATCGGTCGTGTTTAGAGACGGCAGCGCGGCTGACTGCTCACCGAACGGCACGACCGACGGAGCGTACGGCGTTCCCTCAAAGTTCTGTCCGGGGTTCGCCAGCTTCAGAGCGGAGTTCAGAAAATAACTGCTCGACAACAGCGGCGAAGCATGCGGACGCCCGTCGAGAATCGTCACCGGAATCTGTTCCGCCACCATCACTGCCAGGAAACGCCGATTATCGAAGCTCAGCTCGTCGGCCGCGTCCTGCAGTTCGACCGTGCCCTGCCACAAACCGCCGGTCAGCGAGTCGACATGAAAATCGACAGTGACCAGCGATTCGGCCGCCAGCTTGAATCGTTTGGGAATCTGAATCTGCCGCTCACCGTTTCGCAGAATCAACTGAGCAATCTGTTCTTCGACGGGAAACGGACCGCTGTTCAGCACGGTGCATGTCACGTCCAGCCCGTCGCCCGGCCGAATCAGAGTCCGGCTGACGTCCGATGACGTGATCGCCAGATTGTTGACGGCAGCCCGTCCCAGATCATCCACATGGACGGAGACCTCCGGCGGAAAGGAGTCCGTGTTGCTCCAGTCAAGACCGGATCGCTGCAGATCCGTGAAGACATGCAGATCCATCGTGGAATGATGCGTCGCCACCAGAACGTCCCGTGCCCAGGCAAGCGCGGCTCCGAAGTTTGTCGAACGGTAGGACACGTCCGGCAGCGGACCTTCTTTCAGATCCGCGGTCGACAATTCATCGGCCAGCGGGTGAACCGTGTGGTCGAAGAACGCGACATGCAATTCGGCGTCACCGGCGGATTTGTCGATGATCTGCTGAGCTTCCGTGACAGCCTGATCGATCAGTCGCCGGCCATCGACCTGCAGGAACATCGTCGCCGAGCGGTCAATCAGAATCGCCACGGCTCGACCGGTGCTTGCGTCGCTCTTTTCGACCAGAAACGGCCGTGCGAACAGCACCGCCAGCAGAGCGACCGCAACCATCCGCAGACTCAGCAGCAGCCACCGTTTCAGCTTTCTGCGCCGAGCGTTGTTTTCCAGGACGACGCGCAGAAATCGCAGCGTCCCCAGGTCAACGCGACGGCTGCGGCGCCGAAACAGCAGGTGGACGACCACCGGAATCGCCAGCGCCGCAAATGCCCACAGAAAGCTGGTTTGAACAAACTGCACGGATGAACTTTCCAACGACCTAAAAACTCTGCGCTCGCCTGACCAGGTAATCCAGCAGCGCCTTGTCCAGCGGCTGGTCGGTGATCAGCTCAATTCGGTCCACCGCACGATTGCGGCATTCATGGTCCAGTTCGTTTCTCCAGGCATCCACGGCCTGCACATACTTTTCGCGAATGCCGTCGGCCTGTGTTGTGACTTCCCAGCCGCTTTCCATGTCGTGGAAGCGGATGTTGCCCTCCAGAGGAAGATCTCGTTCCCAGGGGTCAAGAATCTGGAACAGCATGACTTCGTGGTTCCGGAATCTCATGTGTTCGATGCCGCGCATGATGGATTCCACGTCGTCGAACAGGTCGCTGATAATCACGCAGATTCCCCGATGCCGAGCCAGCTCCGCGCACTGTTGCAAAGCCCGCTGAGCATCCGACACGGGCCGTGCGGAAGTGGTTTCGATGACGCGCAGGATTTCATCCAGTTGGTGGGGTTTCGCCCGCGGAGCAACATGACTCAGAACCTCGTCGGCAAACAGAGTGATGCCCGCTGCGTCATGCTGCTTCAGCGCCAGATGAGCCATCGCCGCGGCAAGAGCGGATCCATAGGTGAGCTTGCTGATTCCCGAATTGGCGCATTCCATGGAGCCGCTGACGTCCAGCATGATGTACAGATTCATGTTGGTTTCGGCATCGTATTCCTTGACGTACAACCGTTTCTGGCGAGCGTAAAGCTTCCAGTTGACGTGCCGCAGATCGTCGCCGCGGGCATATTCGCGGTGGGAATTGAATTCGACGCTGAACCCCACAAACGGACTGCGGTGAAGCCCGTGCAGGAACCCTTCGACGATCGAACGCGCGCGAAGTTCGATGTTTTCCAGCCGCGAAAAAAACGCCGGATCGACCAGTTGTCGGACTTCAGTCTGCACCACTGCCCTACTCTTCCTTCACAGATTTCAGCAGCCGGCTGATCACGTCATCCGCGTCGACTCCGTCCGCGCGGGCATGAAAATTCAGCACCAGCCGGTGGCGGTAGACGTTGTGAGCCACCGCTCTGATGTCCGCGAAGTCCACGTGATAGCGTCCTTCGACAATGGCGCGTGCCTTTGCGCCCAGCACAACGTACTGCGATGCTCGCGGGCTTGCTCCGTAGGAAATGTATTTGTGGAGTTCCGGGTCGCCGATCCCCTCGCCCGGTCGCGTGGCTGCGGTCAGTGTGGCCGCGTAACGCACGACGGCGTCGGCGATCGGAACACCGCGGATCAGATCCTGCAGCCGAATCAGTTCGTCCGCCGCAAGGACTCGTTCCGCCGACGAAGTCAGCGTGCTGGTTGTTCCTTTGATGATCTGAACTTCCTCATCGATCGTCGGATACCGAACGCGCAGACTGAACATGAAACGGTCAACCTGGGCTTCCGGCAGCGGATACGTGCCTTCCATCTCGATGGGATTCTGTGTGGCGACGACGAAGAAGGGAGGTTTCAGCGAGTAGGTCGTGCGGCCGACGGAAACTTCGTGTTCCTGCATCGCCTGCAGCAGTGCGGCCTGCGTCTTGGGCGGCGTGCGGTTGATTTCGTCCGCCAGCAGAAAGTTTGTGAAGATCGGGCCTTCCATGAATTTCATGGAATGTCCTCCCGTTGCGGCATCTTCCTCCATGACGTCAGTGCCGGTGATGTCGGACGGCATCAGGTCCGGTGTGAACTGAATTCGCCGGAAGTCCAGGTCCAGCGTACGCGCCAGCGTGCGAGCCATCAGCGTCTTTCCGAGTCCCGGAACACCGTGCAGCAGCACATGGCCGCGGCACAGCAGTCCGATCAGCAGCGAATCAATCACCGCTTCCTGCCCGACAATGACATTGGCCATCTCTTCGCGGACTTTCGTCCGGGCGGCCCGCAGTTTTTCCACAACGGCCAGGTCGCCGGTGGACTTGCTGGAAACAGATGGCGCCGTCCGGACTTCCGTCGATGACATTTTGATGAACTCTGCACAGGAAATGTTGAACAAAACAGACCGGTCACCGGGGCTACTCCGCACCGGCCGCCGCGGCCTCATCAGGATCAATCAGGCCGTCGTGGTCTTTGTCGAGTCGGTCAAAATCCAGGCGGTATCCCAGGAATTCGTCCCACGTCAGATCACCGTCGTTGTTGCGGTCCATCCGCTGAAACCAGATCGGACCGAAGGCTGCCCGCTGAGTGAATTCCGGTGACTGTGACACCAGCGAATTGCGCGGGCCGAACAGACTGAAACTGCCCCGCACAAATTCCACGTAGTAGTTGCGAGTCGGTTCGCCGGGAGACAGCCCTTCCTGGCCGTCCCGTTCCATAGACATCAGAGATTCTTCAATGGTCCGCATCTCCCGGAGCGACAGCCGCCCGTCGTTATTGACGTCCATCGTTTGAAAGAAGCCGTACCCGGTGTCATACACGTTGACCTGGCACGTTGACTCAAACGGTGCTCCGGCAACCGTGACGTAGGCTTTCATTTCTTCGCCGAAAATCTTCGCGTCGCCGTCGGTATCGATCATTTCGAACAGCCCGTTCGCGAACCGAATCCGCTGCCCGACTTCCGTTTCATCCAGGTAACCGTTGGCGTCCGCGTCCAGGCGGTTGAATCCCTGCATGGCGTTTTCGATGGCCGCTTCCTGAGGATTGACCATTCGGAATGCCAGAGTCAGCATCACGCCGGCGGAACGCACTCGAACCAGATCCGGGCGCTGCACGGCGTTGACGACTTCTCCAAGCACCGAGACGACTCGGATGGCCGGCTGTTGTTCGGCCGGCCCGGTCAGTTCCACTTCCAGTTCCACATCGGGAATCGTCAGGTGCAGTTGCCGCAGTTCGGCATAGTTCAGCCGGCCGTCGTGGTCACCATCCAGCAGCGCGATACGTTCGTCGGACCACTTGAGTTCGCCGGCGGACAACCGGCGGTCGCGGTCGGCATCGTACTTGCGAGTCAGTTCGCGGCGCAGGTTGACGTCTTCGGCCCGCATCAGCAGGCTGGAACGAGTGACCTGCGGCGGTTCGTCATCCGCGACGAAATTTACCGCCAGCGGGTTGGGATTTTCCTCAGCCGGCACGAACTCACGAAAACTGACGCACTGGTCGTTGTCCGCGTCGCGCAGCATCAGCCGATTGCCCGCAGCCTGCATCTCTTCCGAATCCAGCAGTCCGGACTGGTCCGCGTCCAGCAGGTCGAAGATGGAGGTATCATTTTCCGCCGTCGAATCTTCGCCGCGCAGGGCGATGATTTCGCCCGCCGCGCGAATCACCTGGCTGCGGATTTCGTCCCTATCCACCGACGGCTGCGATCCCAGAGATTCCAGAAACGCGGCGGCTTTCGGCCGCTGCTTTCTGCGAATCAGCGGTGACCGGTCGACTTCGTCCCGGCTGAGTTCTCCGTTGCCGTCGGTGTCCAGCCGCCGCGCCAGATCCTGCACGCACTGCTCGCGAGCTTCCGAAAGACTGCGGCCCTGCAGCAATACTCGAAACCGGAGGTGATACGGCCGGTCGTCCAGCAGCAGAATCGCGTCCCACGACGTGCGACCGAAATCGTCGTCGGCAGCCTGTCCGGAATCCCCGGGAGAACGATCGAACGAACCGCTGTCCCTCACGGCGACCCGCGAATTCGTTTCGCCGTCACTGCCCTGGAAACCCGCTGCAGACGGTGCCAGTGGCGAATGCACGGCGACGACTTCAATCACGGCAGTCAGGATGACAAGACGAAGGAACATGGACGCAGAGACAGAGTTAAAGCGGGCGGAGTTGTCCGACTGGCTTCGTTTGCCCGTTCGGCAAGCGATTCAGCCTTTAAGCACCTGCGAAATCGGCTGGCCACCCGTTTCGACAATGGAAACCGGACGGCCAAGGTCCGAGATATTTTGTGTTTGGTAGTCAATTCCCAGTGCGCCGCAGATCGTCGCATAGAAGTCGCTGACATGGATCGGGCTGTCCTCAACTTCCATTCCGGATTCGCCCGTGTCGCCGACAACCTGGCCTCCGTTCAGGCCGCCGCCCGCAAGCACTGTCGACCATGCCACGGGGAAATGATCCCGGCCGGTGTTCTGGTTGATGATCGGGGTCCGGCCGAATTCCCCCATCCAGATAATCGTTGTTGTTTCCAGCATGCCGCGGTCCCGCAGATCATTCATCAATGCGGACCAGGCGGAGTCCAGCACGTCGCAGAGACCTTTGACCTGGCTGAAATTGTCGTTGTGCGTGTCCCAGCTAAATGCGTTTCCGCCGCTGGTCAGAGAAACCTCGACAAACGGCACGCCGCGTTCCACCAGCCGGCGAGCGAGCAGGCAACCCTGACCAAACCGGTTGCGGCCATAGGCGTCGCGCAGAGCATCCGGTTCGTCATCCAGTTTGAACGCATTACGACCCTGCGTTTCAACCATTCGCATGGCGCGTTCATAGTTTGCCTGATGAGCCAGCGCCGCTTCGCTGTCAACGCGGGCATTGAATTCTTCCTGCAGGAACTTCAGGATGTCGAACCGGTTCTTCATCGCGTCGGCATCGACGTGGGCGGGCGGCAGCATGTTTTCCACCGTCAGATTGGCACGCGTCGTCGGATCGCTGCTGTTACCGCTGACCGTCAGCGGCGCGTACTTCGGACCGAGAAATCCCGGGCCGCCGACGCCGCCGAAGCGAAACGGCGAGATGCTGACAAAATTGGGAAGCTCGCTGTCCGGCCGGCCGAGCTCCCTGGCGATCAGAGCTCCCAGACTCGGATATCGCACGGCTTCCAGCGGCCGGTATCCCGTCAGCATGAGCTGCGAAGCTCGCCCGTGGTCACCTTCCTTCGACGTCATGCCACGAAGCAGAACCATGTCGTTCATCTGCTTCGCCAGTTCCGGCAAGTACTCACTGATCCGGATGCCGGGAACGGCGGTGTCGATCGCCTTGACCGGCCCGCCGTTCCGGTGATTCGGTTTGGGATCGAAGGTGTCCAGTTGACTGGGACCGCCTCCCATCCACAGCAGGATGCATGCTCGTCCGGGTTCCATCGCGGCGGCATCGGCGGCCAGTGCCGGCAGCCACTTCGAAAACGAAAGGCCGAACGCGCTGGCAAGACAGATCTTCGAATACTCACGGCGAGTCAGCGGCTGGGATCGAAACATGAAAGTGAGTCTCCGTCGAAAATTTCGGGACTGGCGATCGCGGTGTGTTCAGAAGTCGCATTCGCCCGCCTGTTACGAGTCATCCAGATCATCGAGCAATTGTCGCAGCGATGAGCGTTCCTCCGCCGACAGGTTCTTTCCCTTCACCAGTTGAGTCAGCAGCGGAGTCAGCGAACCTTCGCACAGCTTGTCCGCGGTCTCCTGCAACTGCCGCGAAATCAGCTCGTTGCGACCCACCGTCGCCCGAAACGTGTGAGGCCACGTGCGGCGGTTTCGCCGGACGCACTTCTTCTGCTCCAGCCGCTCCAGCAGCTTCTGCACCGTGGCGTTCTGAGACGGCCCGGATTCCGGATACAACTGCTGTGTCAGCTCCTTGACCGTGGAAGCATCCTCTTCCCACAGCCGCTGCATGATGGCCAGTTCCGCGTCGGTGACGTCTTTGGGTTTTCGTGCCATAGATTCCGATTCTCCACGTCCCGGCGAAACTTCCTCCGCCGGGAACGACAAGTTACAGACAATGTGTCTTAAATTCAATCGCGATTTTTCGAATTTGCATCGTTGGCGCCCGGCGCTGCGGACTGCAGAAAGAGTTCCGCTTCCGCGCGGGTCATGCTGCGTTCGACGAACAGCCGGTAGGCGTCTACTTCGGAAGCCTGGAACGAATAGCTCACGACGCCGTCGGGAGCCTCAAACTGCCAGACGCGCTTGCCCTTGTGATCCAGGTACAGCCGCAGGTCGGAAAACCGCGCCGCGGCATAGTGCCAGCGAGGGCCGTTGCCGGTGTCGCGGACTTCGAAGACCAGCAGGATTTCGGGATCCGTTCCGGCATTGGAAACCATCGAAAACACGGCTCCGTCGTGAATGTCGTCGCCGGTTTCGTAGCGATAAAGCGGTTGAGGCAACAGTCGCAGTTGCCAGCGACCGCCTTCGAAGTCGACGCTGTGCCCGGAGAATTCGCGTCCCAGCCGCCGCATCTGCAACAGCCGCCCGGGCGCAGAATCAGCCGGCGCCGGTGCTTCTTCGAGAACGCTGAGAGGCAGTCCCGGCTTTGTCGGATGCCAGACATCGCCGAGCTTCGGCAGCGTTGCCGTCAATCCCGAAGGCGCCAGAGAATGCAGTTCATGCACAATCTGCTTCGTGCCGTCGTCCAGCGTGTTTGCGAAAATGGAACCGATCGCTCGCGCGCGGCCGTCGCGCGTCCAGACATGCACGACGCCCTGCTGCGCGTGTCGAACGGGGTTGACCCAGACCAGCAGCGGTTCCCGGCGAAACTGCAGCGGATCGGTGTCGTCCTGCAGCACGATTCGATAGTCCGACGCCACACCGATTAACGCCTGAGTCATTCGCGCCGCGGTATCGTCTTCGTCCGCGTGAATGCCGGTCGCTGAAAGCAGTCCGGCAATGGCTCCGGCAATCAGCAGGATTGTTCGGCACAGTCTTGCCCAAGGGACTTTCATTGTGCGGTGACTCCGGCCCGGACATTGTTCCTGTGCATGAGATTTCCGGCGCGTTCGGTGAACGCCGGTAGCTCCCGAGAATACAGACGTCACGTCTTGACCGCAAGGCGGCAGCGTGTGTGTTCGGGTGGCGGAGCGAAAAGCGGTTCGCCAAAGTTCCGGCAGCCGATTCGGTGGGTGAACAGACCGCTATGTCTTGTACTTCAGCTTCCAGCCCGGTTCGGTCGACGGCGGTTCCGCGGAAGGCTGGACGAGCGCGCCGTACAGATCGGGGCGACGAGCCTTCAAATAGCGCTGGCCGCTGGACTGTGCGACCTTTTCCGCCGTGCAGGTCGCCACGACGACGTCATCTCCCAGCCGGTGGCATTCGGCAGGGATTTCGCCGAAGGGGTCGATAATCATGGCGTGGCCGTTGCGAACCTGGTCGTCGTCGATGCCGATCGGGTTCGTAAAAATTGCGTAGACACCGTTTTCGTAGGCTCGCGTCGGCAGCCAGCGCATCAGCCACTCACGTCCCTTCGGCCCGTTCAGTTCTTTTCGAAGCCGCACTGGATCGCGTTCTCGGTTGTGCCACAGTTCCGGGTCGACCACGCCTCGCCCCGGCATCACCGACGGCAGGCAGCCGGTCACATGCGGCATGAAGATGATTTCCGCGCCGTTCAGCGCGGTGATCCGGACGTTTTCCGGAAGGTTGTTGTCGTAGCAGATCAGAATTCCGCAGCGGCATCCCCTGAGTTCGAAGACGACGAATTCGCTGCCCGGTGTCAGATGCGGGTTCACAAACGGGTGCAGCTTGCTGAACCTCGCCACCAGGCGGCTGCCGTCGACGCAGACATACGTGTTGAAGATGTTGCCGTTTCGCAGTTCAAACAGTCCGGCCAGAAGCGGAACGCCGACGTCGCGCGAGATCTCCATCAGCCGCCGGACGCTCGGCCCATCCGGCACCGGTTCCGCCAGTTCGGCGAGTTGCTGCTTTGAGAACTGCTGCACGAACGTGTAGGCCGAAATGCAGCATTCGTGAAAGCTGACCACTTCCGCCCCCTCGGCGACGGCCTGCCGCGAAAGGTGTTCGATCCGTGACAGGTTGTAGGCCTTGTCGCCGTTGCGATGTTCGAACTGAGCGGCCGCAATGCGGATGTCTCTCATGGCACTTCCCGGTTGCTGATCTGAACCAGCGCTGCCTGTCGGTCGTCCTGGTCCGGCGGATTTCTGACGACGAAGAAGAATGGAATGGGTGCTGATCTCCGGTCGCGGGCGCCACGGCTGTTCCAGGTCACTGCGTCAGCCGAGCCAGGATTTCCTGCACGTCGTCGCGAGACTGTTCGCCGAGAGGAAAGTCCACGCGACCGCCGGAATCGTTTTGAAGAACCGGACAGCTCACAAGACTGCCGTTGATGACCAGTGCGACGTGTTCGTCGACGTGCTCCCCGGCGAATTCTCGCAGCTTCTTCGCGCCGTTTTTCCGCAGGTTCAGTCCCAGCACGGGCACGGTGCCGTCATAGGAAATCCGGAAAGTGGCCACATCGGCAGCGGTCAGCACAGGCTGCGGGTCGACGTAGAAGTCGTCTTTGCCGTTCACCATGCGTTCCCAGCCATCAACGGCGGCCGGGCTGGCCGCGGCAAGCCGCAGATCAGCGTTTCGTGACGGGGGCTCCCCGCTCAACCGCGGCCACAAATAGAACCACACGCTGGCCAGAATCGCGGCGAACACAGCAATTCCCGCTGCGAGCGTCCACAGACGACCGCGCGGCGCGGAATTTGAAGAAAGGTGATCCGAATTCTGTTCTGCAGCCATCGCCACACGGTATGTCGCAGGCGCAGCCCGGTCAAACTTCCGATGGCACGTCTCGCGACAGCCCGACACAACCCTGCAGAGTCAATATGGCGTCGCTGCGGTCCTGACCCAGATCGTCCGTGCCGCTGCCGTCGCGGTCTTCCGTGAAGATCGGCCAGTTGCCCAGCTGATCCACGCCAGGCCATTGAGTTCCGGCCCAACGGGCCAGCTGTTCGTCAAGCCGGGGACACCGCCGCGAGAATCTGTGCCGCGAATGCACCGAAGGCGCAACTGTTCGAGAGGTTGCCACGCATCGCGTTCGGATGTCATGTGATGTCGAAGAAGAACGAACTGTCGTCCCGTTGGGACTCAATCGCAGCGCGTAGATTTCACGGGATGCGGGTATTGCGACTCCGGACCCATGCATAGTGATTCCGGCCCAACGGGCCAGCCGTTCGTCCAGCCGGGGGCACCGCCCCAGGAACGCGGCCGAAAACACACACAGTCCTAACGGGACGACCGTTCGAATTCGATGACACACATCGCGTTCGCGCGTCACGCGTCGTCGTTGAACAGGCTACTGGCCGCCGACAGGTACAGGCAAAGTCCACGCTGGGCGTGCTGCCGCCGACCGCTCCGGAATGGCTTTGCTCGCTCTTGGTGACCCGGCCCAGGCTGTTGTACGTGTACACGATCTGGTTCTCGATGTCGGTGGTATCGTCCGGATCGTCCGTCTGGTTGCCGTGCGACGTGATCTTGTCCACCCGCCACAACTCATCAAACCGCCGCGTGATTGACCGCACAGCCCCGTCCGTGC